>DASTOO010000051.1:0-7783 GCA_035762505.1 Candidatus Krumholzibacteriia bacterium | reverse complement strand
GAAGACGTACGACGACGCAGTGGCCCGCGACGTGGCGGCCCGTTCCGACTACAGTGCGCGCAGTCGCGTGATCGAGCTGCACAACGAAACCGGCTTCAGCCCCAAGCCCTTGAACGTGGCGAAGTGCGTGCTATACAGCCTGATGCCCCCGGGCTCCGTGATCAAGGTGCCCGATTCGCTCTGGCAGAGCCACTTCTACGCATCGCTCATCGCGGGCAGTTCACTGCGCGGGTGCCGCTCGTTGGTGATCGCCCCGTCGCTGCGCTCCGCTCCCAGTCCGGGCCCCCACCTGATGGCGCGGGCCAACGGCCTTATGAAGCGCCTGGTCGTCTTCGGCAACGCCATGGATGACTACATAGAGCGCGAGGGCGGCATTCTGAAGGTGGGGTTGTACGCCCCGCGGCAGGGATCGGGTGACATCGCGGGTCGTTTTCAGCAGGCCGTGGACCTGCGCGAACCGTGGATGAGCCGCGTCTATCATTTCTTCGACGAGGCCATGGACTCGGTCGCTTCCAACGCCGGCCGCTACCTCGCGGAAGCGGGATACCGACCGCCGGTTCCCTCGGAGGCGGACTCGAGCGCGTCTCCCAAGCTCCACCTGAAGGCCAACCTGTTTGCGTCACCACGGGTGTGGGACGGCCTCATGACCGACCTCGGCTGGAGCGACATTCTCAGGCTCTACGTTCTGTATCTCGCGCGCCAGCAGGAGCGCAGTCAGACGAGGGATGCCGCGGTCCACAGTATTCAGGAGGTTCCCGAGGAGTTGTCGCGCAAGGTGAGCGAGGTCGTGAACACGTACTACGATTCGCTGTCTCCGGAGCAGCAGAACGCGATGGTCGTGTTCTTCACCATCGGCAGTGCGAACATGGACTACCGCAGCCAGGTCATGAACGGCGAAGTCATGGTAACGATCGGCGGCGCCAGCGGCCTGGCGGGCGTCGTGGACTTCATCCTGCTGGCCGGGCTGTGCGAGTGGCCGTCGACACTCGAAGAGGTGGACGCGCTCCTGCCGCCGCCGGGCTGGTTCATGCGCAGGCTGGCCTCGCTCGTCAAGATTGCGCTCTAGACGGTTGCCCGCTCCGCTCCCCGGGGGGATCCGCCGGGGGGGCGCCCGGCGGACGTTCCCGGGCCTATATTTTCATCGTCATGTCCGACTTCATCTTCGACATCGCATCGAGGTGCGAGTGGACGCTGGTCGCGAGGGCGGAGAGCTTCTTCGCGCCCGGTATGGACGCCTTGAGCTCTTCTTCCATGGCGGTCAGCTGGACGTTCAGTTCGGCCTGATGGGTCTCCATCTCCTGCACCATTCTGCTCGCGGCGGTGCGCATCTCCTCGCTCAGCGTCTTCAGGTGGTCCTGATGATGCTGCTTCATCAGGCCGAGGCTGCGCTGCATCTCGTCAACCGCCGCGCGGGTGAAGTCGACGTCGACGGGGACGGCGCTCGTCGTATGACCCTGCACGACCCTGACGAACGTGAGCATGTTCTCGTGGTAGGCCATCGCCAGGGCGTGGTGCGGCCCATTGGTCATTGCCATCTGGCTGTGAGACATCCCCTGCGCGCTTGCCTTCGTCGGCGGGCTCGCCGGCTGGGCGGTTGCCGCCACGGTGCCGACGGCCGCCAACGAGAGAGCGGCCAGGATGGTTATGTCTATCGGGCCAGAGTAAGGGACGCGAGGGACGGGATTGAATCGACCGAAAGGGTGAAAAGGGAGCTAGTCCCCCGGACGGTTGCCGGAGGCGGCATCGAGTGCCTGCAGCGCCTTCAGCACGTCGCTGAGGCCGCTGCGCTCCCCGGACATCATGTTCTCTTCCTGGGCCACCTCCCGCAGCCGCGCTTCGTACTCCCACCGGTGCAACACCTGGATCTTCTCATCCCGCGACAGGTCATCGCATGCAAGAACGTCGGACGGCTTGTGGAAGGTAGCGGCCGGATTGTCGAGCGCTCGATCGAAGAGTGTCGCCATGGATCAGCTCCCGGGCTTCGTCGTGTGCTTCGACAGCTCGGCGACAAACGCGCCCGCCTCGCTCGGCGCCTTCAGATCCTTGGCCGCGATCAGAACGTTCGCGTCGGCGTAGGCCTCGCCGTAGAACCTCGCGTTGGCGTCCCGGTTGACCGACAGCTTCGACCCGTCGATGGAGACGCCGGCGAACAGGCCGCGGCTGCGCGAGTACGAGTAGACTTCGTGGTCCAGTTTCAGCCCCGTGCCCGCGCTCGCCTGGCGTCCGACCGGTCCCGCCGCGACGGATCCATCCGCGCCCAGGGTGAACTCGCCGTTCAACACTTTCCATGCGGCGTCCCGGTTCTTGAAGACGAGCACGATGTCCGTCGCTTCCACGCCGACCTGCCAGCCGACGCTCGCGCCGGTGAGCTCGACGAACACGGGGTTGCTCCAGCTTCCGTCCTCGGTGCGAACCACCATGACGCCGTCTCCGTGCCGGCCGCCGACCACGAAGCCCGCCTTGATGACGTCCGGCACGACGACCACGGCGGCCGACTCGCTGAGAAGAGCCTGCGGGATGCCTTCCTCGGGGATCCCGATGATCTCCCGCATCGTGTCGGTCGCATCCTGCAACTCCTGCTTCTCGTCAATGCTGCGCGCTTCCTTGTTGGCAGTGCCTTCATCACCGGCGCCGACGTTTTCGATCGCCACCAGCGC
The DNA here is from genome assembly GCA_035762505.1 of Candidatus Krumholzibacteriia bacterium. Classification (GTDB taxonomy): domain Bacteria; phylum Krumholzibacteriota; class Krumholzibacteriia; order WVZY01; family JAKEHA01; genus JAKEHA01. The sequence continues at coordinate 5,126 of DASTOO010000051.1, read as the reverse complement.
ACCAGCCAACAGAATCCCCGCGGATACCAGCAGACTCAGCCAGAGTGATCTACGCATTGGAACTACCTCCTGAGACGGGCGAGTGGTTGAGCAAAGACTAGGTGCTCGGCGGCGCCGCGGCCGTAAGCTTCCTAACACTCGCCGGGTAAAAAAACACACGTTAGGCGGGCGGCAACGGCTGTGAGGGGCCTCACGGCGGCGGCTGAACGCTGCGCGCCGCATTGCAGCAGGCGGCGTATATTCAGTGGGAAGGAGCGTGCGGAGTTTCAGGGCACGCAATTCCGGTGTGAGATCAAACAGCAACGCGCCGCGACCGGGCGCAGGCCAGGGAGTGATTGTCATGTTGACGTGGTCGATTCTGTTTCTGATCATCGCGATCGTCGCCGGGTTCCTGGGGTTCTGGGTCATTGCGGGAATCGCGGCGACCGTGGCGAAGGTCCTGTTCGTGGTCTTTGTCGTGTTCTTTCTCATCAGCCTGCTGGCGCGGGCGCTGCGCGGACACGGGCCACCCGTCTGACCGTGGTAGATCGTCCCGTGTGAAAGGAGCGAACATGCGTCCAACGATCGCAGTTCTGTCTTGCGTACTGTTTGTCCTCCAGACGAGTCCCGGCTGGCCGCAGGCAGATCAAGGGAAGTACGTCATCGGCGTCGACGAGGTCTGGGAGTCGGTCGGCGGTGCGCCGGACACCGACGGTGCACAGCGCGCGCAGATTCTGCGCGTGTTGCAGCACCCGACGACGCGTGAAGCCGCGCGCGGCCACGGGCTCGATCTCGCCGCGGCGGAGGACGCCGTTCGCGTGCTGGGAGCCGATGACCTCCAGCAGCTCTCCGCACGGGCGGCGGCGGCCGAATCGAGTCTGAGCGGCGGTCACACGATCACGACGAACACGCTCATCATCATCCTGCTCATCATCATCGTCCTGATCCTGATCGCCTGAACGAGGTCGGGCGTGCGTTGGACCTCGATCGCGGTGCCGGCCCTGCTGGCCCTGTCCGGCAGCGTGAACCGGCCGCTGTATGCGGCCGCGGCGTCCGTGCAAGCGGCGGACGCCCTGGCCACGGGCGCCCTTCTCGATGTTCCCTTCATATCCCAGGAACCGTACCTGTGCGGCGGCGCCTGCCTGGCCATGGTGGCGCGCTACTGGGGGACGCATGCCATTCAGTCCGGTGACTTCGCGGGGTACGCGCGCGGCGAAACAGGCATAGCGGCGGAGGACATGATCACCGCCGCGCGCGGGGCCGGTTTCGATGGGTACGCCTTCACGGGCGACGGCGCTTTCATCCAGAGTCATATCGGACGAGGCCGTCCCGTCGTCGCCCTGATCGACGTCGGCGGTGATCTCAACCACTACGTGGTCATCGTCGGCTGGAATGCGGGAGTCGTGACGATCCACGACCCCGCGCGCCGCCCGTTCGTCACGGTACCGGCCGACGAGTTCCTGGAATCCTGGGCGAGCACCGGGCACTGGGCGTTGCTGCTCCTGCCGCATGGCACGAAGCCGGACGACGAGGTGCTCGTGCCTGCGCGACCGGATTCCTCCGCGATTCACGACGGTGACGCCGAGCACGACATCGACGCGGCCGTCGCCCTCTCCCGTGCCGGCCGGCTGGACGAAGCTGCGAGCGCGCTGCAGGCGATCGCGACGCGACATCCGGCGAGCCCGGCGCCGTGGCGGGAGCTCTCCGGCGTTCGCTTTCGCCAGCGCCGGTGGGACGACGCGGCGCAGGCGGCGGCGCGCGCCTTGGAGCGCGACCAGCACGACGCCGGCGCCTGGCACATCCTCGGGGCGTCGCGCTTCATGCTGCAACAGCGCGACGAGGCACTCGACGCGTGGAACGTCGTCGATGCACCGATCCTCGATCTGGTGCGGATCGACGGGCTCGAGCGGACGCGCCATCGGACCGTCGCCGGCGCGCTGGGCATGGAACCGGACGACGTGCTGACCGCGGAATCCGTCCGGCTGGCGCGACGGCGGCTGGCGCTCGTTCCGTCGGTCGCGGCAGGGCGGGTGGACTATCGGCCGAACGGACCGCAGCGCGCACAACTCGAGGTGGCGGTGACGGAGCGCCCGGTGTTACGAACGGACTGGATGGGCCTCGGGGTCTCCGGCATGCGCGCGTTGACCGAGCGCACCGTGTCGCTCTCCGTTCCGTCGCCGACCGGCGGAGGTGAAACATGGGAGGCGTCGTACCGCTGGTGGGAACGGCGGCCGCGCGCGATGCTGGCGCTCGTGACACCGGAGCTCGCGGGCCTGCACGGCAACATCCGGATCGAAGCGGCGGCCGAGACGCAGAGCTACGCCGTGCGCGATGCCGGTTCCGCGACGGCGGTGGTCATCGAAGAGACGAGCCGCGAAGCGACGCTGACGCTCCGGCAGTGGGCGGCGCCGGACTGGCTGTGGGAGGCGACGACGGGCCTGCGCCGCATCCGCGAGCGCGGCGACTTCGTCGTGCTCGGCGCGGCACTCGAGCGCTGGAGCGCGGACGATCGGCGAAGGGCGCGCGCCGGCGTCGTCGCGTGGCCGCGCGTCGACCGGAGCGACGGCGTCACGGCGGCCCTCGACATGTCGGCGCGCAGCCGCTGGGACCTCGGGACATCGTGGGACGCAAGCGCGTGGATCGGCTGGAGCGGGTCGAGCCCCGGAGCGCCGCGCGCCCTCTGGTCGGGCGCGGGAACCGGGCAGGGCCGCGATGGTCTCCTGCGCGCGCACCCGCTTCTCGCGTCGGGCGTGATCGACAGTCCGGCGTTTGCGCCCTCGCTCGCGGTCGCGGGCGTGGAGGCGACGCGCTGGATCGGCGCGCTGGCCGGCATCGTCGGGATGGCGGCCTTCGTCGACGGCGCCTGCGTCACCGACTCCTTCGACGGCTCCCCGTGGCTTGCGGACGCCGGCGTCGGCGTGCGCGTACGTCCGCCCGGACAGACGGGGCAGTTCCGGATCGATTTCGCGACCGGCCTCGTCGATGACAGCCGCGCCCTGTCGGTGGCCTGGCAGGGTGCGGTTCCAGTGACGGGCCGCGGCCGCTGAACGCGCGGCCGGTCTGCACGGCCGTGGTACAATCCCACCGTCGAAAGGAACAGGTCATGAAGCGGATCCTCGTTTCGCTCGCCCTTGCCGCGTTGGTCGTGGCGTGTTCGTCCGGTCTGGATCGTCCCGTGGTCAGCGTCGACGCGACGGCGGACGCCGACGGCGTCCAGCGCGTCAAGGTCGACATGCACAGCTACTATTTCGAGCCCAACCGCATCGTGGTCCACAGCGGGAAGCCCGTGGAGCTCATCCTTCACAATTGTTCGCACATCGTGCCCCACAACTTCACCCTGGTGGGAGGGGGGATCAGCGTGAGCGAGAGCAAGTGGGGATGGGGAAGCGACCGCGTGCAATTCACGCCGCAGACCCCCGGCGAGTATCGTTTCTTCTGCCACAAGGGGAGCCACGAGAAGAAGGGCATGGCCGGCACGCTGGTTGTTCTTCCGTGACTCGCTGGCGGCCCCACCGTAAGGCAAATTACGGAAATGCCGGACTGGAACGTGCAGATTCCATCATGTGAGCCCCATGCGAAGGGAGAACATGAAATGACACGAGTAAAGGAAGTCATGTCCAGCCGGCTGTACACCATCGCGAGGGATGACACGCTGGAATCCGCTGCACGGACCATGAAGGACAACAAGGTCGGCATGCTGCCGGTGATCAATTCCGACGGAACGATCATCGGTACCGTCACGGACCGCGATATCGCGGTGCGCGCCGTGGCCCGTGGGCTGGATCCCAACCGCAGGGTCGAGGAAGCGATGACGGCGGGCTGCGAAGTCTGCGACGACGACGAATCCGTGATCGATGTGGCCCGCCAGATGACCGACAAGAAACTGCGGCGGGTCGTGGTCGTGTCTCACGACGACAAAAGGCCCACCGGCGTCATTTCGATCGGGGACCTTGCCGTCAACGCCGACAGCCGCAGAATCGCGGGCGAGGTTCTCTCCAAGGTGGCCGTGCATCGCTAGACGAGGGCGCGACTCCGCGCCGCGAGCCGCAACAGCCGCCTGACGTCCGCCACGAGAGGGGTTTCTTGGGTGGGCCGCCGTCGGCTATAATGGCGGCTCACCCATGAGCGACCCCATCATCGTCACCGGCGGTGCCGGCTTCATCGGCAGCAACCTGGTCGCCGCGCTGAACCGGCGCGGTCATCAGAACATCACCGTGGTCGACCACGTCGATTCCGACGCCAAACGCCACAATCTCGCGCGCCTCGGCTACGAACGATACGTCGACAAGGTCGCGTTCCGCGCGGAGCTTCGCGCCGGAAGCGTACCCGCGGCCCGCGCGGTGTTTCACCTGGGCGCGTGCAGTTCGACCACCGAGACCGACGAGGCCTATCTCCGCGACAACAACACGGACTACACCCGCGAGTTGTGCGAGTGGTCGCTCCGGGCCGGCGCGCGCTTCGTCTACGCGTCCAGCGCCGCGACCTACGGCGACGGGAGCCGCGGCTACTCCGACGACGACGCGGCCACCCCGATGCTTCAGCCGCTGAACCTCTACGGCGCCTCCAAGCAGTGGTTCGACCTGTGGGCGCTCGAGACCGGCGCCCTCGGGCGCATCGCGGGAATCAAATACTTCAACGTCTACGGCCCGTGGGAGGACCACAAGGGGGACATGCGCTCCCTCGTCAACAAGGCGTACGCGCAGATCCTGCGCGACGGCGAGATCGGGCTCTTCAAGTCGTATCGGAAGGAGTACCGGGACGGCGAGCAGGAGCGGGACTTCATCCACGTGGACGACGCGGTGGCGGTGACGCTATTCTTCCTCGACCACCCGGAGGTGTCGGGGCTCTTCAACTGCGGCACGGGGGTCGCCCGAACGTGGATCGATCTCGCGAACGCGTTGTTCGCCGCGATGGAGGTCCCGCCGCGCATCCGATTCATCGACATGCCGGAGAGCATCCGGGAGAAGTACCAGTACCACACGCGCGCCGGCACGAAGAAACTCCGGCGGGCGGGATACGCCGCCCCGTTCACCTCCATCGAAGAGGGCGTGTGGCGCTACGTTCGGGAGTATCTGCAAACCCAGCCCCAGGGCTGAAATCGATCCGGAAAGGGACATCCCCAGCATGACCGTACTCATCACCGGCGG
>DASTOO010000050.1:0-3344 GCA_035762505.1 Candidatus Krumholzibacteriia bacterium | reverse complement strand
GTTCTCTACCACCAGCATGAACTTGGAGAGCGCCGTCGAGAGCTGCGTTTCCGCGGCCCCGCGATCGGCCACCGTGCCCGCGCCCATGGCGCGGCTGCGGGCCTCGGTGATGTTGGTGAGCGTCTCGCGCTCGTGCATCATGTAGCCCTTGGCCGTCTCGACCAGGTTGGGAATGAGGTCGTAGCGGCGCTTCAACTGCACGTCGATCTGCGACCACGCGTTCTTGACGCGGTTGCGCAGCTGCACGAGCGAGTTGTAGATGCCGACGAAGAACATGATCGCCAGCGCGACGATCCCCAGGAAAATTAGACCAGCCATGGTCATGATGCCTCCTCAGGTTCGGACTTATGAGCGCGGACCCGCCTGGGGCCCGCGGAATATCGCACTCAGGAACTCGTGAATCCGGTGCACCGCCGGAAAATCCGACAGCGCCACCAGCGCGTGCAGCTCGCCGCCGTCGAGCCAGGTGCCGTGGCCGTTGACGCACCGATCCACGCGCAGCCCGCCGCCGCTCGCGCGCGCGACGCGCACCTTCTCCATCTTCTTGTTGCAGAGCGGGCAATGAAGCGCGCGCTCGCCGCTCCCCTCGTCCACGCGCGTGTTGGCGCGGATCTCCTCCCGCCCCGGGGAGCCCTCGAGGAGCAGGTCCATCTCGTCGGGGTCCAGCCACACGCCGCCGCATGACAGGCAGTGATCCACCTCGACCTGGTTCAGCTCGAGGGCGACGACAGGCTTTTCACAGACGGGACACTGCATGACGACGCCCTTTACACGGGCTCCTTGCGGGTATTCGGTGCGGCGTCCGCGGGCCGGGCGGCGGCCGGAGCGTCCTTCCCCAGGACCTCCAGAACCGTCTTCACCACGTTCTCCACGTTGAACCCGAGCTTCTCCATGGCAATCGCTCCGGGGGCGGAGGCTCCAAACCGATCCAGCGCGATGACCGCCCCCTTCTCCCCCACCCACTCCCGCCACCCAAGCGGGGAACCGGCCTCGATCGCGACCTTGCGTACGGACTTCGGGAGCACGGAGTTCCGGTAGCGCAGCGTCTGCGCGCGGAACAGCTCCCACGACGGCATCGACACGACGCGCGCCGCGACGCCGCGGTACGCCAGCGCCCCGCGCGCCTCGAGCGCCAGGTGCACCTCCGAACCGGTCGCGATCAGGACGACGTCGGGCTTCCTCTTGCCGCCGGCTTCGGCCACCACGTAGGCGCCCTTCGCGACACCCTTGCGCATCACGTCGGCGCCGATCTCCATGATGGGCAGTGCCTGGCGCGTGAGCGCGAATGCGCGCGGACCGCTGAGTCCCAGCGCCACCGCCCACGCGGCCGCGGTCTCGTTGGCGTCCGCGGGACGGAACACGGTGAGCCCGGGGATCGCGCGCAGACTCGCGAGGTGCTCGACGGGCTGGTGCGTGGGCCCGTCCTCGCCGAGGCCGATGGAGTCGTGTGTGAACACGAACGTGCTCGGCACACCCATCAGCGCCGAGAGGCGGATCGCCGGCCGCATGTAGTCCGAAAAGATCAGGAACGTCCCGGCGAACGGGACCACCCCGCCGTGCAGCGCCATGCCGTTGATGATCGCGCCCATGGCGTGCTCGCGCACCCCGAAATGGATGTTGCGCTCGTGGTACGCATTGCGCGCGAACACGCCCGACGACTCGATGCGCGTGTTATTGGAGCCGGTGAGGTCCGCGGAGCCGCCGATCATGGTGGGAATGCGCGCGGCGAGCGCGTTGATGGTCTTCCCCGACGCGGCGCGCGTCGCGATGGGCTTGTCGAACGTGGCGAGGTGCTTGTCCCACCCGCGCTTGAAGGTCCCGTCGCGCACAGTCTTGAATTCCTCCGCCTTCGCGCGCTGATCGCGGCCGTATTCGTACACGCGCGCGCTCCAGTCGCGCTGGAGCTTCGCGCCGTGCTCGGCGCGCGCGCGGCAGTGCTTCTGCGCGTCGTCCGGAATGTGGAAGAGCGGCTGCAGCGGCCAGCCGAGCCTGGTCTTGGCCGCGCGGGCATTGTCGGCGCCGAGCGGTTCTCCGTGCGCCTTCTCGGATCCCTCGCGCGGGCTCCCGTAGCCGATCAACGTGCGCACGCGGATCAGGGACGGCCGCGGATCGTCCTGCGCCGCGCGGATCTCTTCCTCGATGGCGTCGATGTCGTTCCCGTCCTCCACCGATTCGACGTGCCACCCGAGCGCCTCGAAGCGCTTCCCGACGTCCTCGGTGAACGCGAGCGAGATGGGGCCGTCGATGGTGATGCGGTTGTCGTCGTACAGATAGACGATCTTCCCGAGCTTCAGGTGCCCGGCGAGCGAGGCGGCCTCGTTGCTGAGACCCTCCATGAGATCGCCGTCCGAGACGATCCCGAAGACGTGGTGATCCACCACCGCCGGCGCGCCGGGAACGTTGAAGCGCGCCGCGAGGTGGGCCTCCGCGATCGCCATCCCGACCCCCATCGCGAAACCCTGCCCGAGCGGGCCGGTGGTGGCTTCGACGCCCGGCGTGTGGCCGAACTCGGGGTGGCCCGGCGTGCGGCTCCCCCACTGGCGGAAGTTCACGATCTCCTCGAGCGGGAGGCCGTAGCCATACAGATGCAAGAGCGCGTACAGGAGCATCGAGCCGTGGCCGGCCGACAGGATGAAGCGGTCGCGGTCGAACCACAAGGGGTCGCCGGGGTTGTGCCGGAGCACGCGGTCCCACAGGACGTAGGCCATGGGGGCCGCGCCCATCGGCATGCCGGGGTGTCCGGACCGGGCTTTCTCGACGGCGTCAACCGCGAGGAATCGGATCGTGTCGATGCACGTCCGGTCGATGGCGTTCATGGTGAGGGTCTCCCTGACAAGTTGGGACTGAGAGCGAACGGCGGCTTTCAGGAGCGAAACTACCCCGCTCCGGCGGGGCCGATCAAGGACCTTTTGGGGCGGAGGGACGGGCGATCCGCGTTCCGGAACTCGTTGCCAGGGCGCAAAAAAGGCCCCTGTTACAGAGGCCCTTCGCGGAGGCTGTCCCACCCCCGCCCGCGGTATTTCGGCCGGCGCCCCACCAGAGGAGGTCAGTCTTCTTTTGCGGTGGTCGGTTTCCCGTTGCGCGCCGTCCAGAAATACGCGCCCGGACGGGGAAATTCGCTGCTTGATTATACGCGACGGAACGCCCCGCGTAAACCGGGTTCTTGTCACCGACTCCCTCTGTTAACCAGTTCGTCGCCGCATTCCCACGCCACACGACGACCGGGGCGGGGCCGGCGCGGGTGTCGCCGTCGTCACCCGCCGCGGCGTCGGCGAATACCGGATTACTTTCCGGCGGGACCGGGTTCCGGCTTAACCGCCTGAAAGAAAAGCGCCTTCGTGGTC
>DASTOO010000049.1:0-13028 GCA_035762505.1 Candidatus Krumholzibacteriia bacterium | reverse complement strand
GACGCGGACGGGGACGGCCAGCGCGACGCGGGCGAAACGGGCATTCCGAAGGTCCTGGTGACGCTGGAGGGCAACGGCCGCAAGACCACCACCGACCAGTTCGGAAACTACAACATGCCGATCGGCGGCGGCTCCTATGTTGTCGCGGAGACCGATCCCGCCGGATACACCTCCACCACGCCCAACAAGGTGCCGGTGGTCGTGAATCCGGGCGAGAAGTACAACGTGAACTTCGGTGACGGGACCGGCAGCAAGTTCGGCTACGTCGTCGGTACCGTCTGGGACGACGAGGACGGCGACGCGATCAAGGGCGGCGGCGAGGCCGGCATCCCGGGCGTCACCATCCAGTTGAGCAACGAGATGTCGGTGAAAACCAGCAAGGACGGCTACTACCGGTTCACCGTGCCCATCGGCTCGTACACCGTGACCGAGATGGATCTCGACGGCTACACCTCGACGACCCCCAACGTGGTGAGCGCATTCATCGCCGACCAGGGTGACAGCGTCGTGGTGAACTACGGCGACATGGTGGGAGACGCGCTCGGCACCCTCGCCGGCCACGTGTATGTGGACGAGGACGAGGACGGCGCCCGCGACTTCAGCGAGCCGGGGCTCCCCGACGTCTCCATCAGCCTGTCGAACGGCACGTCCACGATGACAGACAGCGACGGCTACTACGAGTTCTCGCTGGAGGCCGGCAAGTACGACGCGTACGAGCTGGACCCGGAGGGGTACACGTCGACCACGCCCAACCTCGTCGGTGACATCTGGATCAAGCCCGACACCGTGGTGACGTTGGACTTCGGTGACATCAAGATCAAGGACCTCGAGTTCGTAGAGATCCTGGTGAGCGATACCGACCGGCCGCTGTCGCTGACCGTGGGCGACTTCCGAGAAGACTCCAGGGCGGACCTGGACATCGTCCTGGGCACGCCGACCAGCGGCGGCCCGGGCAACACGTTCTTCTACGTGAACAAGTGGGAGGACATGACGACGCCGGTGTCGGACCTGTTCGACTCCAGCCCGACCATGACCCGCAACGCCGGCACGGACGTGAACGCCGTCGAGGCCCTGCAGATGACGGTCGAGAACAAGATGGACATCCTGACGGGGCAGGAGTCGTACGCCGGCAACAACCTGCTGCAGTGGTTCAACGACGGATCGGGACAGTACCCCAACAGCCCCAACGGGACGATCACCGCCGGCGCCAGTGCGGCGGCCACGCGCCTGCGCATCGCGGACGTCGACAAAGACGGTAACCGCGACGTGATCGTCGGCTTGCGTTCGCAGCTGACGCCGTTCACGGGCGGCTTCGCCGTGCTCTCGCAGTACGCGAAGGGCAACTTCGTCACCCTGCAAAGTACGATGAGCAACGGCGCGGGCACCGCGATCGGCGTCGTGAGCGCGGTCGCGACCGGCGACGTCAACAAGGACGGCTACACCGACCTCGTGATCGGCTCCAACCAGGGCGACTACTGGGGGCACGTCGACATCTTCCTGAACGACGGCAAGGGGATCTTCACCTGGCAGAAGCGCCTGCTGGCCAAGGCCGGCGTCAACGACATCATCGTCGTGGATCTAGTGAACGACGTGCTCGCGCTCCCGGACATCCTGGTGGGTGTGTCCATTGCGCAGAGCGCCGGCGGCGTGCAAGTCTGGACGAACAAGCTGGGCATCTTCGGCCTGGACGACAAGACCGGCTTCGTGTACGACCCGGACACCGAACCCAAGGTACCGGACGCGTACTTCGATGCCGGCGGCGAGGCCCTGGCGGTGTCGGCCGTGCGCATCGACGCGGACATCTTCCCCGAGATATTCGTGGGGACGCGCTCGTCGCTCTTCTACACGGGCGATCTGTTCATGGTCCGTGACATTGTCACGAGTCCCGCGGCCAGCAACATCAAGATCAACATCGCGGGCGAGGTCGTGACGATCGACTTCGGCGACTTCAACAAGGACGGCAACACCGACGTCGTAGTGACGACCCGGACCACCGCCACCAGCGGGAAGCTCGCGATCTACTTCCTCGACGATCCGTCGCTGATTCCGTAGGCGGCAACGAACCAGAGGTATGATGGCCATGAATACGCATCGATTCGACACGGTGACCCGCCTGGCGCGCGACGAGCGCGGCAACGTGCTGGTCATCGCCCTGCTCCTCATGTTCGCCACGTTCATCATCGGCGGCACCGTCGTCATGCTGAGCGGAACGGACCTGAAGATCGCGGGCAACCAGGAGCTCGGGACCGAGGCCCACTTCGCGGCCGAAGCGGGCATCGCCGAGGCGGTGCACCGGCTGTCGCTCCCGTATCCGACGGACGTCGTGGTGGGCGGCAACACCATCAACGGCTCCATCGCGGATATGCCGCCCATCGATCCGGACTACAGGGTGTACATCACTCTGACGACGCCGGCTGCGAATCCGAGCATCACCGGCAGCACCATGACGGCCGGAACGCTCCAGAATCTCTCCGGGGAGTTCATCCCGTACAGCCGGCCGGCCGGGACGGACGAGGTGCTGACCATCGAGCACAAGTGGCGGGACATCGACGGCGACGGCGTGCGCGAGGACGGCGAGATCGTGCTGTACGATCCCAGCCAGGTTCCGCCGGAGAATCTTGCGAAGGGAAACCCCATCGAACTGGTGACGGTCACCGGCCGCGCGGGTGCCTCGCGCAAGGTGGTACAGGTGGAGGTCACGCGGCTGCGCCTGTTCGTCAAGACGCTGGGCGCGCTCTACACCGACAAGGCCGTGGACATCACCGGTAACTCGGCCTTCTGCGGGTGGAACCACGATATCGACACGCCGTCGGGAACCAAACCGAACGCCTGCTTCGCCTACCACCTTCCCGACGGGCACCTCGCGGGCGTCACCACCACGGGCGACATCGTGGACCAGAAGGGTGCGGCGGACATCGAAGGCTCACCGAGCCCGACCAACACGGACGCTGCGAACCCATGGTACACCCTGCCGGAGGTGCTTGGTCTCACCCCGGGCGAGGTGAACGAGATCCTGGCCAGCGCGGACAATACCTCCGCGGTCAATCCGCTGGAGGGTGTCACCTATATCCAGGGCAACGCCACCATCAACTCGAACGTGGTCGGCCACGGGCTGCTCTACGTGACGGGCGATCTCACGGTCAACGGCGGGTTCAAGTACTGGGGCCTGATCTACGTCGAAGGCGACTGCAAGATCACCGGTGCGCCGTGGATCGAGGGCACGGTCATGGTCAAGGGTTCGTCGGACTTCAATTTCAACGCCGGCAACGCCGGCGTGCTGTACAGCGAGGACGCCATCACCCAGTTCGTCGGCCGCTACATGCCGATGGTGACCCTGGCCTGGCGCGACCTGTAAACGAGACCCCGCCTGTCTCGCACGGGAGCGAGCCCCGGAGCCACCGGCTCCGGGGCTCGCTGCTTTGGCGGCCCGTTTTGCCCGTGGACGCCCCTTCACCGGGCCGGGTAGTATCGCGGGGGAACGCCATGCCGCGACGCAGACAGATGGTGACGGTGGGGGGAGGCGAGTTCCGCGGGCGGTCGCTGCGCTATCCCGACGGGTCAGCCATCCGTCCTACGATGCAGCGCACGCGGCTGTCCCTGTTCTCGTCGCTGGGGGAACGGCTGGACGGCCTCACCTTCGCGGACCTCTTCGCCGGCGCGGGCGCGGTGGGGATCGAAGCCGCGAGCCGCGGCGCGGCGCGGGTCCACTTCGTCGAGAGTGACGGGACGGTGCTCGCGGCGTTGCACGCGAATCTCGCCGCACTCGGGCTGGGACCGGATCGCTGCACGATCCACGCCCGGCGGGTCGCGGCGCTGCTGGACGAGCGGCCGTGTCCCATCGCGGGTGCGCAGGTGGTGTTCGCGGATCCCCCGTACGACCTGGACCTGAACGATGAGCTGCTCACGCGGTTTCGCGCGCGCGAGTTCGCGGCGCTGCGCTGCCTGGTCGTCGAGCACGGCGTGCGCAGCACGCTCGCGGTTCCCGCCGGGCTGGTGGTCGGCCGCGCGCGGCGTTTTGGTGACACGGTTCTCACGACGTTCGTCCCGGCCGCGGACGGGCAGGACTGATCGAGGAGGTCTCCGGTGGCGAAGGCACTGTATCCGGGCACGTTCGACCCCGTGACCAACGGTCACGTGGATCTCATCCACCGCGCCAGCCGTCTGTTCGACGAAATCGTGGTCGCGGTGGCGGAGTCGCGTCACAAGGACGCGTTCTTCTCGCTGGCGGAGCGGACGCGGCTGCTGAACGCGTGCGTCGCGGGCGTTCCCAACGTGCGCGTGACGAGCTTCCGCGGGCTCCTGGCCGAGGAGTTCCGCAAGGAGAAGGTCGACGTGGTGATCCGCGGCCTGCGCGCCGTCTCCGACTTCGAGTACGAGCTGATGCTGGCGCTCATGAACCGCAAGCTCGACCGGCGCTTCGAGACCGTGTTCCTCATGCCCAGCGAGCAGTACATCTACCTGCACAGCTCGCTGGTGCGGGAGGTCTTCACCCTCGGCGGGGACGTGTCCAAGCTGGTTCCGGCCCCGGTGCTCGCGGCGTTGACCAAACGCCGTCCGGCGCGGCGCACACGACGCGGGCGTTGACCCGGGCATGCGGGTCTGCTAGTCTCGGCGTTCCTCCGCAGGGTTTGTCCTCCCCGTAGATCCCAGCAGGCAGACGGCGCGCGTGCGCGCGCCGTGAAAGGTTTCCACGCGTGTTCATCGATCATGTCATCGTCGATGTCAGGGCCGGCGACGGTGGCGACGGCTGCGTCTCGTTCCGCCACGAGAAGTTCGCGCCCCAGGGGGGCCCCAACGGCGGCGACGGCGGGCACGGTGGCGACGTCGTGGTGCAGGCCTCGCGGGGCGTGTCCACGCTGATCGACCTCCACTATCACCGCCACTACCGCGCGGAGCGCGGCGGCCACGGCAAGGGGAAGAGCCAGACCGGGCGCGACGGCGCCGACGCGGTGATCGTCGTGCCGCCGGGAACGGTGGTGCGCGACGCGGAGAGCGGCGAAACGGTCGCGGAGTTGCTCGCTGACGGCGATCGCGTGGTGGTCGCGAAGGGCGGCCGTTCCGGCTTCGGCAATGAACATTACAAGACGGCGCGCAACCGGACCCCGCGCCAGTTCACCTACGGCGGCGACGGCGAGGCGCGCCGTCTCGAGATCACCCTCAAGCTGATCGCCGACGTCGGGCTGGTGGGTGAGCCCAACGCGGGCAAGTCGACGCTGATCAGTTCGGTCAGCGCCGCGCACCCGAAGATCGCGGACTATCCGTTCACCACCACGACCCCGGTCCTCGGCATCGTGCGCTTCGACGAACACGCCGCTTTCGTCATGGTGGACATTCCCGGCCTCATCGAGGGCGCGCACCACGGGCGCGGCATGGGCAAGGAGTTCCTGCGACACGTCGAGCGGTGCCGCGTGCTGCTCTACATGGTGGACGTCATCCATCCGGACCCGGCGGCGGCCTACCAGATGTTGCGCAGCGAGCTGATGCACTACGACCCGGTGCTGCTCGAGCGCCGCAGCATCCTGGCGCTCACCAAGTGCGACGTGCTGCCGGGGGGCGTGAAGGGGGTCGATCCGGCGCTCCTGCGCCTGCACGAGTGCACGGTGCCGATATCGGCGGTCTCGGGCGAGGGGCTCGACGTGTTGCTCAAGGAAATCGGAAGGCGATTGCGCGAGTAGAGCGGACAACCGCGGGAGGTGGGGCGGATGGAGAGGTTGCGGACCGCGCTGGCGGTCTTGTGCACGGAGGGCGTGACCCCGTCGGACTGGCGGGTGCTGGCGGGAACGGATGCGGCGGAGGTCGCGGCGGATCTGCGCGCGCAGGGCCCGCTGCTCGCGCACCTGCTCGGCAAGTCGGTGGGCCCGACGGACTGGGCGCGGGTGGATTCGCAGCTCGAACTCGCCGCGCGCGCGGGTGCGGCCGGCGTCACGATCTGGGACGCGGCGTATCCGGCGCGACTGGGGGCGACGCCGCTGGCGCCGCCCCTCCTGTTCGCGCGCGGGAATCTGGACGCGCTCTCGGTGGCGTCCCTCGCGATCGTCGGGACGCGCGCGCCGAGCGCGGCCGGCATCGCGTTCTCGCGCAGGCTGGCGCGGGCGATGACGGCGTCCGGGATCTGTATCGTGAGCGGGCTCGCGCGCGGCATCGACACCGCCGCGCACCGCGGCGCGCTGGATGGCGGCGGCCGGACGGTGGCCGTGCTGGGCACCGGCATCGATGTGGCGTATCCGCCGGAGAACGCGGGGCTGATGGAGACGATCGCGCAAGCCGGCTGCGTGGTGTCGGAGCAGATGTGCGGGACCCGGGGTGCCGCGCACGTGTTCCCGCGGCGCAACCGCATCATCAGCGGTTTGAGCGAGGCGGTGGTGGTGGTGGAAGGGGGCGCGCGCAGCGGCGCGCTCATCACCGCGCGCTGGGCGCTGGAGCAGGGGCGCGACGTCGGTGCCGTGCCGGGTTTCCCGGGGGATTTTCGCAGCGCCGGGCCGAACAGCCTCCTGCGTGACGGCGCCTTCCTGGTCGAGGACGCCACGGACGTGATCATGAGCGTGCCGGCACTTCGCGCCGCCGCGTCGGGCCGCCCCGGGGAGCGGGACGCGGAGGAAGGGAAGCGCCACTCTCCGGGCGGCGACGCCGCGGGCGTACTGGCATTGCTCGCAACGGACGCGAGCGCGGACGAGATCGCCGAGGCCACGGGTCTCGACGCGGCACGCGTGCAGGAGATACTCTCGCGGATGGAGATCGAAGGTCGCGTCGTGCGCGATGGACTGGGCAGGTTCATCCGCGCGCCGCGGTGACGCGCAGGCAATGTCGACCCGGACGATTCAGCATTCCATCGAGTACGCCGCCGTGCGCGGCGCCCTGGCCGCGGCCGGGGCGCTCCCGATCACGGCGGCACAGCGCGTCGGCGCGGCCGCGGGGACGCTCGCGTTCGACGTGTTCCGCCTGCGCCGCGCGGTCAGCGTGGACAACATCGCGCAGGCCCTCGGCGTGTCGCACGCGGAGGCGGTTCGCATCGCGCGCCGCGCGTATCGCAACCTCGGCCGCAGCCTCCTCGAGTTCTCCGCGTTCGCGCGCATCACGCGCGCCGAGATGCGCGACTTGGTCGCCTGCGAGGGGCGGGAGCACCTGCACGGGGCGCTCGAGGGGGGGCGCGGCGTCGTGTTCGTCACCGGACACCACGGCAACTGGGAGCTCATGGGGGCCTTGCTCGCGGCTTACGGTTTCCCGACGGACTTTCTCGTGGGGCAGCAGACCAACCGCCGCGTGGACGAGGTGATGAACGACATACGGCGGCGGCAGGGTGTCGGGCTCATCACCCGTTCGGTGGCGCTGCGCAAAGTCCTGCAGGCTCTCAAGGATAACCGGGTCGTGGCGCTGCTCGCCGACCAGGACGCACGCAACCAGGGCATCATGGTGGACTTCCTCGGTCGTCCGGCATCCACCGTGCGCGGACCCGCGCTCTTCGCCATCCGGCGGGGCTGCCCGATGGTGACCGGCTTCATCCATCGCGACGGGACCCGGCATCGGGCCGTCATCAACCCGCCGCTCCACCCGCCCGACCTCCCGGAGGAGGAGGCGGTCCGCTACCTCACCCAGGCCCACGCCGACGCCCTCGCCGCGCACATCCGCGCCTACCCGGACGAGTACTTCTGGCCGCACCGACGCTGGAAGACCAAGAGCTTATAGCACGCATTATTACATACGCTTGGCGCGGCTGCTCAATCCTGTTTCGATGGCGGCTGCGGCTGGAAGCCGATCGGCCCGCGGGTGGGATCCCCGGGGACGAGCTTGATCTCGCCGTGCTCCGCTTCGAAGCGCTTGAGGTTCGTCTCGAGGGTCCCCATGAGGGCCTTGGCGTGCTGGGGTGTCATGATGACCCGCGTGAAGACCTTGGCCTTCTGCGCCCCCGGCAGCATGCGGGCGAAGTCGAGGACGAACTCGGAGGGGGAGTGGGTGATGATGACGAAGTTGGAATAGACCCCTTCCCATTCCTTGTCGCCGATCTCGATATTGACGGTGCGCTGTTCGGGGGGCATCGGGAGCTCCTTTCGGGTTCGCCGCAATCTAGCACGCGCTGAGAGCCCGGGCAAGCTGCGGCCGGGTACCGCCTCGCCTTGACACCCCCGGGGGCCTGTGGTAGCGTGGCAGCGCTTACGGTTACTGCGCCGCACACCTACGACCCGTCCCGCCCCGTCTCGCTGTGGTCAGGGGCTTTTTTTTGAGGAGTTTTCGCGTTGAGTCAGGCGCCTGGAACGCGTCCCACGCTGCCCGCGGAGCGGGTCCGGCGCTACGTTGAGCGTTTCTCCGGCGCCACCGTCGCCGTGCTGGGCGACGTGATGCTGGATCGCTACTTCTGGGGTGACGCCGAGCGCATCTCGCCCGAGGCGCCGGTGCCCGTGGTTCACGTCACCCGGCGCAGCAAGCGTCTCGGCGGTGCCGCGAACGTGGCGGCGAACCTGCGTGCCCTCGGGCTGCGGACCGAACTCGTTTCCGTGCGCGGTACGGACCGTGAGGGCCGTGAGCTCTCGAGGATGCTCGCACGGCGCGAGATCGGCATGGCGGGCGTGGTGGAAGCGCCGGGCCGCACGACGACGGAGAAGGTGCGCATCATCGCGCGGAGCCAGCAGGTCCTGCGCGCGGACTTCGAGACCGACGATCCGCTCACGGGCCCCCTCTGCGACGCGGTCTACGACCGCATCGCCGCCCTGGCCGGAACGGCGGACGCACTCGTGGTCTCCGACTACGGCAAGGGTGTCGTGGTGGAGGAACGTCTCGTCGCCGCCGTGACCGCGTGGCGCGGGCGGGGGAAGCCGGTGCTGGTCGATCCGCATGTCCCGCACTTCGCCTGGTACCGGGGCGCCACCGTCATCACCCCCAACGCGCGCGAGGCGCACGCGGCCGCCGGCATCGACTATCGAAAGCGCAACGACCCGTCACGCCTCGCCTTCGACGTGGTGAAGCGGATGGGGCTCGACGCGCTCCTCGTGACCCGCGGCGAGGACGGCATGAGCCTCTATTATAAAGAGACGCGCCAGGAGCACATCCCGACCGTCGCCAAGCAGGTCTTCGACGTGACCGGCGCGGGGGACACCGTCATCAGCGTTCTGGCCGCGGCCCTCGCCACGGGGGTGGACATGCTGGACGCCGTCGTCATGTCGAACCAGGCGGCGGGTGAAGTGATCAAGGAAGTGGGCACGTCGACCCTCTCGGCCGCGGAGCTCGTCGCGGCGTTCCGATGAGCGCGGACCGGCGCGGAGACGCGCCCGAGCGCGCCCTGATTCCGCGCGATGGGCTGGCGGATGCCGCGCGCGCGTGGCGCGAGGCGGGGAAGCGCGTGGTGTTCACCAACGGGTGCTTCGACCTCCTGCACCCCGGGCACCTCGCGCTGCTCGAGGCTTCCGCGGCGGAGGGAGACGTCCTCATCGTCGCGATCAACGACGACGCGTCGGTGATGCGGCTCAAGGGCGTCGGCCGCCCCATCTACCCCGCCGCGGAACGCGCCGAGATCCTGCTCGCGCTGCGCTGGGTGAACGCGGTCACGGTGTTCGGCGAGGACACGCCGCGCGCGGCCATCGAACTGGTGAGACCGCATGTGCTGGTGAAGGGCGCGGAGTACGGCGCGGGTGCGATCGTCGGCGAGGACTTTGTAGTCGGCCACGGCGGGCGCGTGGTGCGCTTCGGGATGAAACCCGGATACTCGACGTCCGGCATCGTAACCAACATGAAGGAGCGCGGCTCGTCCGCGAAGTAGACAACCATGGCACGAACACGCATCGTCATCCTCGGCGCCGCGGGGCGCGACTTCCACAACTTCAACGTCCTCTACCGCAACAACCCCGATGTCGAGGTGGTGGCGTTCACCGCGACCCAGATCCCGCACATCGACGGGCGCGCGTATCCCCCCGAGCTCGCCGGCGCCGACTATCCGGGCGGCATTCCCATCATTCCGGAAACGGAGCTCCGCGACCTCCTGCAGCGCGAGGAGCTGGACGCCGCGGTCTTTTCCTACAGCGACGTTCCTTATGACTATGTGATGCGCCGTGCGGCGCTGGTAAACGCCTTTGGCGCCGACTTCGTCCTGCTGGCGGCGCGGCGCACGATGCTGCCGAGCATGAAGCCCGTCATCGCGGTGAGCGCGGTGCGCACCGGGAGCGGGAAGAGCCAGACCACGCGGCGGATCGCGGAGCTGATGCGCGAGCGCGGCTACCGCGTGGTGGTGGTGCGCCACCCGATGCCGTACGGAGACCTCGCCGCCCAGGCGGTGCAGCGCTTCGGTTCCTACGAGGACATGGAGCGGCAGCACTGCACCATCGAAGAGCGCGAAGAATACGAGCACCACGTGGCGGCCGGAAGCATCGTGTACGCCGGCGTGGACTACGCGCACATTCTCAAGGAGGCGGAGAAGGAGGCGGACGTGGTCCTGTGGGACGGGGGCAACAACGACGTTCCGTTCTACCGTCCGTCGCTGTGGGTGCTGGTGGCGGATCCGCACCGCCCCGGCCACGAGATCAAGTATTACCCGGGCGAGATCAACCTGCACCGCGCCGACGTTGTGGTCCTGAACAAGATGGATTCGGCCGACCCGCAGGCGGTGGAACAGGTGCTGAGCAACGTGCGCACGCTCAACCCGAAGGCGACCGTCATCCGCGCGAAGTCGCCGGTGACGGTGACGGGCGACGCGGGGCTCATCCGCGGCAAGCGCGTGCTGTGCGTGGAGGACGGCCCGACGGTGACCCACGGCGAGATGAAGTACGGCGCCGCGGTCGTCGCCGCGCGGGCGCACGGCGCCGCCGAGATCGTCGATCCGCGACCGTGGGTGGTGGGCGAGATCAAGGAGACGTTCGAGAAATACCCGCACATCGGACCACTATTGCCCGCGATGGGATACGGCGAGGAACAGATCGCCGACCTCGAGAAGACCATCGCGTCGATTCCCTGCGACGTCGTCCTGGTGGGGACGCCGATCGACCTGTCGCGCCTGGTGAGGATCGAGAAGCCGTGCCTGCGCGTGACGTATGCACTGGAGGAGATCGGCAAGCCGACGCTCGCGGACGTGATCAACGAGTTCGTGGCCCGGCATCCCCGCGGCGCGGGCGACGCCTGACCTGGCAATTACACATAAGGAGCCGGACATGAAGATCCATGAGTATCAGGCCAAGGAGCTGTTCGCGCGCGTGGGCATTCCGGTACCGCCGGGCACCGTGGTGCGCACGCCCGCGGAGGCCGAGAAGGCGGCCGCCTCCATCGGCGGGACCGTCGTCGTGAAGGCGCAGGTGCTGGTGGGCGGGCGCGGCAAGGCCGGTGGCGTCAAACTCGCGCAGACACCGGCCGAGGCGAAAGAGAAGGCGGCGCAGATCCTGGGAATGGACATCAAGGGGGAGAAGGTGGGAAAAGTCCTCGTCACCGAGGCGGTCGACATCGCGAAGGAGATCTATGTCGCGGTGATTCTCGACCGGCGCTCGCACCGCCCGCTCATCATGGCGTCCGCCGAGGGCGGCGTCGAGATCGAGATCACGGCCCGGGAGAAGCCGGAGGCGATCCAGCGCGTGCTGGTGGATCCGCGCTACGGGCTGCACCCGTTCGCGGCGCGCCGTCTCGCGACGGCGCTGGTGGGGGACGCCGACCTGGTGCGGCCCGCGGCGGACATCATCGAGAAGCTGTACCGGGTCTACGACGAAACCGACGCAAGCCTCGCGGAGATCAATCCGCTGGTGGTCACGAACGACCGCCGCGTGCTCGCGATCGACGCCAAGATGAACTTCGACGACAACGCCCTCTACCGCCACGCCGACATCGAGGCGATGCGCGACTCCGAGGCGGAGGACGAGGGCGAGGCGCGCGCGCGCGCGGAGGGACTCTCCTTCGTGCGTCTGTCCGGCAACGTCGGCTGCGTCGTGAACGGCGCCGGGCTCGCCATGGCGACCATGGACCTCGTGAAGGAGTTCGGCGGGCAGCCCGCCAACTTCCTCGACATCGGGGGCAGTTCGCGCCCCGAGAAGGTGGTTACCGCGCTGTCCATCATCCTCGCGGACAAGAGCGTGCGCTCGATCCTGTTCAACATCTTCGGAGGCATCACGCGCTGCGACGATGTCGCGCGCGGCCTCGTTACTGCGTTCGAGCAAATGAAGCTGGACATGCCCGTGGTGGTGCGGCTCACCGGCACCAATGAAGTCGAGGCGCGCGAAATTCTGCGCCAGGTGCCGTCCCTGCACGCCGCCGAAACCATGGACGAGGCCGTCAAGAAGGCCATCGCGCTCGCCGCCTGACGCGACGCAAGGAGGAATGCACCGTGAGTATCATGATCGACAGGAACACGCGCCTGGTGGTGCAGGGAATCACGGGACGCGACGGGTCGTTCCACGCGTCGCAGATGAAGGCCTACGGCACCAACCTCGTGGCCGGCGTCACCCCCGGAAAGGGCGGCGGCAAGTTCGAGGACACCGTTCCCATCTTCGACTCGGTCCACGAGGCCGTCGCCGCCACCGGCGCCAATGCGTCGGTGATCTACGTGCGCGCCCCTTTCGCGGCCGACGCGATCTGCGAGGCGGCGGATGCGGGGGCGAAACTCGTGGTGTGCATCAGCGAGGGCGTGCCGGTGCGCGACATGCTGCGCGTGATGCCGTTTCTCGCCGAGCGGGGCACCCGCCTGGTGGGCCCGAACTGCCCGGGGCTGATCGCGCCGGCGGCGAAGGTCAAGGTCGGCATCCTGCCCGGCAGCATCGTGCAGGCGGGACAGGTCGGCGTCGTCTCGCGCAGCGGCACGCTCACCTACGAGGTCGTGTTCCAGCTGACGCGCGCCGGCATCGGCCAGTCGACCTGCGTCGGGATCGGCGGCGACCCGGTGATCGGAACGAACTTCATCGACACGCTGCGCATGTTCGAGGAGGACGCGGACACCGAGGCGGTCGTCATGATCGGGGAGATCGGCGGATCCGACGAGGAGGAAGCCGCAGCCTACATCAAGGCCAACATGAATAAGCCCGTCGTGTCGTTCATCGCGGGACAGACCGCGCCCCCGGGGAAGCGGATGG
>DASTOO010000048.1:0-5884 GCA_035762505.1 Candidatus Krumholzibacteriia bacterium | reverse complement strand
CTTCCCGGTCATTCTCGGAGGTGGTGGTAACCGAGCTTCTGAAACGAGTTAGTTGGCTGTATCGGCGAAGTGCACGCCGACGACCGCCTGGGTCTCGATATCGTGTTCGGTACCGACCTCGCGCGCGAAGAAGGTGATCGTGGCGGTCATTGCGATCACGTTGTTCGTCCCGACGAGAGGGCCGAGCACCGGGCCGCTCTTGTCCTGCCAGCTGACGAGGCGAATGACTCCACTGGCCGTCCCGTCGACGGGAACGAAGATACTGGTTATTTCCTCGCGCGTCGCCAGCGTGCCGGTGCCGCCATCGGTGCGCGCCCACTCGATCCGGTACTTCTCGATGATGGCATCGCCGCGCGGTGCGGTGATGAACTGGTTGTACGGGCGGCTCAAGAAGGACACCGGGACCAGGTCCTCGTAGACGAGGCTGTCGGTGGAGACGTCGCTCTCGAGCGGGCTCCCGTTGTTGATGTTGGTGACGACGATGGTTGCCCGTCCGCTCTCCGGCGCGTCGTCGCACGCGGCGACGGCGAGAGCGACGACTGCAAGGGCCGCAAAGGCGACGAAGCGTTTGCGCATGACGAACCTACCTCCTGAATGAGTTGCGATACGAATCACCGAGAAGCTCGGGTTACTCCGGGGACAGCATACGCAATCCCTGTGCCAGCGTCGTCGCGATATCCAATGTGATAACTGTATACCGGGCAAGTGGTTACGGGTACCGTCCCCCCTTCGCGGGCGGTTTCATTGCGGCGAGGGCGGTGCAAACTGCCCGCGCGATGCTTCGGAGTTGCAATCGGCCGCCGGGTTGCCTAGCATCGGGTTACGCGCGCACGTCGCGCCCCATCCAACTGTCCGACTGTGAGTTAAGGCCGCACCTGCGTGGTTCACACCGACTTCCTGATCATCGGCTCCGGGGTGGCCGGATTGTCCCTGGCGCTCAACCTCGCCGGTCGTGGGACCGTGGCCCTCGTCACCAAGAAGGACCTGGCAGACTCCAACACCAACTACGCGCAGGGGGGGGTGGCGTGTGTGGCCGGCGGCGATGACAGTTTCGCCCTCCACGTCGAAGACACGCTGAAGGCCGGCGACGGGCTTTGCCGCCGTCCGGTGGTCGAGGCGGTGGTACGCGAAGGACCGGCGCGGATCAATGACCTCCTTACCCTCGGGGTCGCGTTCACGACCGACGCCGGGCGCCTGTCGCTCGGCCTGGAGGGGGGGCATTCGCGCAAGCGCATCGTGCACAGCGCGGACCACACCGGCCGCGAGATCGAGACCCGCCTTCTCGACGCGGTGTCGGAACACGAGAACATCTCGCTGTACCCCTACCACATGGCGGTCGACCTCATCGCGTCGCGCCATCTCGAGCACCCGCGCACGGAGAGCGCGGTGTGGGGCGCCTACGTTCTCGACACGCGCAGCCACTCGGTGCAGGCGTTCGTCGCGCACCGCACCATCCTCGCCACCGGGGGAGCGGGCAAGGTGTATCTCTATACGACCAACCCCGACATCGCGACGGGCGACGGCATCGCGATGGCATACCGGGTGGGCGCGAACGTGGCGAACCTCGAGTTCGTGCAGTTCCATCCGACGTGCCTGTTCCACCCCCAGGCGAAGTCGTTCCTCCTCAGTGAAGCACTGCGCGGGGAGGGGGGGAAGCTGGTGCGCGCGGACGGCACGCGTTTCGTGGATGCCTACGACGCGCGCGCGGAACTCGCGTCACGCGACATCGTGGCGCGCGCGATCGACTCCGAGATGAAGCACAGCGGCGCCGCCTGCGTCTTTCTCGACATCCGCCACCTCTCGCCGGCGTTCATCGAGCGGCGTTTTCCGAGCATCCTCGCGCAATGCCTCGAGTACGGCATCGATCCGCGCACGGACCCGATACCGGTGGTGCCGGCGACACACTATTTCTGCGGCGGGGTCGACGTGGACCTCGGCGGACGGACCTCGGTCGCGGGCCTCTTCGCCATCGGCGAGGTGAGCCACACGGGCCTGCACGGGGCCAACCGGCTCGCGAGCAACTCGCTCCTGGAAGCGCTCGTGTTCTCGCGTCGCGCGTTCGACGGCGCCCTGGAAGGATTCGACGCCGGAGCGCCGCTTCCGGCCCCGAAGGCGTGGGTCGCGCCGGGAGGGATCGGCGCCCCCGATCCGGTGGTGCTCGAGCACGACTGGGATCAGGCCCGCCGGGTGATGTGGGACTACGTGGGCATCGTGCGCGGCGACGCCCGCCTCGAGATTGCGCGGCGGCGCATGCAGGAGCTGCGCGGGACCGTCGAGGCGCAGTACTGGCGCAGCCGGGTAACGCAGGACCTGCTCGAGCTGCGCAACATCGTCCTGGTAGGCGGGCTGGTGATCGAGTCCGCTCTGCGCCGGAAGGAGAGCCGTGGCCTGCACTACACGGAGAGCTGGCCGGCGCACGACGACGCACACTTTCTCCGCGATACGGTCCTGTGCGTGGGCGACGCGGGGGTGTGACGATGGAGTGGTACCGGGTGGCATTCGGCGAGCTCTATCCGCTGGTCTACGCGCACCGCGACGACGCCGAGGCGGAGCAGGTCGCCGCCGCCTTCGCGGGCGTCTTTCGGGGCGCGGAGGCGCCGGTGCTGGACGTCGCGTGCGGCGGCGGGCGCTACACCGCGGCGTTCGGTCGCGCGGGTGTCCCGACCATCGGCGTCGACCTCTCCGAGTTTCTCCTGGTGGAAGCAGTCGAGCGGCGAGGACTGCGGGACCGGGTGGTTCTGGGCGACATGCGTTGCCTGCCGTTCCGGGACGGATGCGCGGCGGGCGCGGTCAACATGTTCACGAGCTTCGGCTATTTCGATGACGAAGGCGATAACGAGCGCGCGATCGCCGAGATCGCGCGCATCCTCCGGCCGGGAGGGAGATTCCTCATGGACTTTCTGAACGCGGAGGGAATCCGGCGCGTGAGTGCGGAAACGACGCGGCGCCGGGAGGGGGGCGTCGACATCGAGGAGCGGCGCGAGCACGACCCGTCGGGACGGTTCCTCATCAAGCACGTGCGTGTCGTCCCGCCGGACGGGGAGGGCGTGTCGTACCGCGAGCGCGTGCGCCTCTACACGGCGGGGGAACTCGAGGCCATGCTCGAGCGCGCCGGTCTGGGCGTCGTGGGGCGCTGGGGCGATTACGCCGCCGCCGCGTTCGTGGCGGCGGCATCTCCGCGGCTCATTCTGCTGGCGGAGAAGCGGGAAGCGGGGGCGATGGGATGACCCGCTTACGCGAGGCGATTGCGGTGGAGCGGTTGCCCGGGGGCAGCGCGCTCTACCGGGACTACGTGTTGAAGCGCGAGACCGCGGTGCATGCCGCGATCGGTGACTTCCGCTCCGGCGCGCCGGACTGGACGCGCGCGGCGGCGGGCGCGACGCGGGTCGACGGGCGTCTCGTCGACGGACTGGCCGCTTCGAACCGCGCCCTCGGTGTGCGCCCGGAGGTTCTGGACGCACTGCGCGGGCTCGCGGACGGATCGGCGCGGGCGATCGTCACCGGCCAGCAGCCGGGCGTTGCCGGCGGTCCGCTGATGACGCTGCACAAGATCGCGACGGCGTGCGCGCTCGCACGCGCCGTGGAGCGCGAGCAGCGCGTGCGCTGTGTTCCCTTGTTCTGGCTGGGCGCCGACGACGACGACTTCGCCGAAATCAGGGAGTTCGTGGCGCTGGCGGGAGATCTGTCGGTGCTGTCGGCTTCCCTCGCGGCGTCGTCGTTCACGCCCGGGCGGCGGGTCGGCGACATCGGGGCGGATTCGGCGCGGGAGGTCTTCAACGCGGTGGCGCCGTATCTCCCGGACGCGGCGGGTGCCGCCGCCGACATCGCATCGTGGCTCGCGGGCGCCCGCGATCTGGGCGACGCGGCGGCGCGCTGCGTCGTGCGCCTCGCGCGGGGCGAGGTGGCCGTGGTGGACGGACGGGAGCCGCTGCTGCGCGAGTGCGCGCGCGAGCTCGTGCTCGACTACTTCGATCGGGAGGAGGAACTGCGCGGCATCGTCGCGTCGGGCGGGCGCGCCCTCGAGGCGGCGGGATATCACGCGCAGCTGGGCCTGGGGGATTCGTCCGGTTTGTTTCTCGTGAAGGACGGCGTGCGGCACAAGGTCCCGGCGGACCGGCGCGCGGTGGCGCGCGCGCAATTCGAAGCCGACATCACGGTGGCGTCGCCGGGTGTCGTGGCGCGGAACGTCCTGCAGGACGCGCTATTCGCGCCGCTGGCGGTGGTGCTGGGGCCGGCGGAGATCGCGTACCGGGCGCAGATCGCGGGCGTTTACGGCGCGATGGGCGTCCCGCGTCCGGTGGTCTTCCCGCGCATGACGGCGACCTTCGTTCCGCCGCCGGTCGTCGAGCTGGCGGATGTCGCGGGCATCGCCCCCGCCGCGTTCGCGCTGGATCCGGGCTCGATCGCGGATGCAGCGCGTGCACGACTCCGGGATGACTCGTTCGGCGCGGCGGCGCGCGTGACGGAGGGTGCGTTCGCGGACCTGGTGCAGCGCTTCAGCGCGGCGGCCGACGCGCGCCTGGACGCGCGGAACCGTGAGAAGCTCGCCCGGCGCCTCGCCGAACTGGGCCAGCGCCTCCGCCAGACCGTGGACGCAGCCGTGGAGCAGGACGCGCTCGGCACGGCGGCACGTTTCCCGTTTCTCGCGCACCTGACCGAGTTGTTCGCGCGCGGGGGAGTTGCGCAGGAGCGCTACGTCTCCATGATCGTTCCGCACACCTTCCACGGTCCGGCGGCGTGGGAGTCCATGCGCGGACTTGCCGACGAATCTGTGGCGGCGGCGTTAGACGGCCGGGTCGGGCATCGTGTATATTCGGTCTGACATGCGAATCGTGGCGATTGGAATTCACCCGGACGACGTCGAGATCGGGTGCGGCGGCTCGGTGGCGCTCTCGGTGGCGCGCGGGCACGAGGTCGTGATCGTGGACCTGACGCGTGGCGAGTCCTCCACCAATGGAACGGTGGAGGAACGGGCGCGGGAGGCGGCGGCGGCGGCGCAGATTCTCGGCGTGGTGACGCGGGTCAACGCGGCGCTGCCCGACACCGGTGTGCGCAGCGACGACCCCGCCCAGATCCGGGCGATCGTGGCCATCCTGCGGGAACACCGGCCGCACGTCGCACTCCTGCCGCACGCGGACGACCCCCACCCCGATCACGCGGCCGGCGCGCTGCTCGTCCGCAACGCCGTGTTTCTCGCGAACGTCAACGGATACCGCACGGACGAACCCGGCGGCCGGCAGGCGCGCTGGAAGGTCGCCCGCTCGCTGGTTTACCCGGGCCGGCGCGATGTGCGCGCGGACGTGGTGGTGGACGTGACGTCGGTCTATCAGACGAAGATGGCCGCCATTCGCGCGCACGCGAGCCAGGTGGGCGGGTCCGAGAGCCTGCTCCCGACGCCGCTGACGGACCCGCGCTTCCTCGGGGTCGTCGACGCCCGCGACCGCCTGGCGGGGCGCCGGATCGGCGTCACGCACGGGGAAGCGTTCGAGCTGCTCGCGCCCGTGGCGCTGGATGACCTCGGCGCGATCGTCGCGCGGGAGCCCTGAGGCGTGGCCTTCAAGATCGGTATCGTGTGCTACCCGACGCTCGGCGGAAGCGGCGTCGTCGCCACCGAGCTGGGGAAGTCGCTCGCCGCGCTCGGCAACGAGGTGCACTTCATCACCAGCGGGCATCCCTCCCGCCTCACCGGCTACGACGAGCGCGTGTATCTGCACAAGGTCGTAACCGGGGACTACCCGCTGTTCCAGCAGTACACGCCGTACTCGTTGAGCCTGTCGGTCAAGATCCGCGAGGTCGCCGACCAGTACGGCCTGGACCTCGTCCACGTGCACTATGCCATCCCGCACGCGACCTCCGCCTTCCTCGCGCGCGAGATGCTCAAGCC
>DASTOO010000047.1:0-3406 GCA_035762505.1 Candidatus Krumholzibacteriia bacterium | reverse complement strand
CCTCCGGGTGGTCGTAGAGGAAGCGGATCCGATCGCAGAGGCCGTCGACGTCGGCCGGATCGACGAGGAAGCCCTCGATGCCGTCCCTGACGACCGACCCGCTGTTGGGCGTGGTGACGAGTGGGAGCTCGGAGGCCAGTGCCTCGTAGGTGACGCGCGCGGATCCCTCTGCGAGCGATGGAAACACGAAGACATCACTCTGCTGGAAGAAGCTATGGACCTCATGCCTGGGATGTGGTCCCACGAACCGGTACAGGCCTTCATACCGTTCGAGGAACTCGTGCCCGTCGTGGTCGATCTCCCCGACAAGCAGCAGCTCCGCACGCGGCAGCGCGAGGCGCCGCCACGCCTCCAGCAGGTATGGCATGCCTTTGCGACGACCGATCCTGCCGACGAATACGGCCCGGAACACGTCGTCTGCGCGCATGCCGGCTTCGCGCCTGAACGTTCCGGGGTCGACGCCGTAGGGGATCTTCAGGATGCGGCTCTCGGGGACCCCGGCCCCGAGCAGGCAGGCCACCACATAGTCCGAAGGCGCAAGGAGGACATCAGCGAGCAGGCGTTCCTGCAGGATCTGCGGCCGAGCCGACTTGCCGACCACTTCCATGAAGCGTTCGTGGGCGCTCGGCACGTCAAGGACGGTCTTCTTGCCGGCGCGCTTGGCGGCACGGAGGGTTGCCAGCGCTGTGCCTTCGAACGCATGGACCAGATCGATTCCCTGAAGTCTCCCGAGCCTCCGTCCGAGCTCCTGGTCGAATCGACGGTGCGCCCACGCGTCCAAATCGACTCTCCGGAGTTGCGATAGCCGGCCAACGGACCGCCTGAAGCCCGCTGCGACCAGGTGATATCGCGCGATGGTCAGAACGCGCGCAGGGTCGAGCTCGGGATGGCGCCGCCGCCGAAGATCGCGCTCGATGCGACGCCCGGCGCTCACCGGCAGCCAGGCCCGCAGCCGGGGATCGGCGAGGCCCTGCGCGGTGTCGTACAGGCCGGTTGCGAAGTAGCGGAGATAGCCGCCATCCTGAGCCGCGACCGCCGTCTCATAGGCATGCTGGTGAACGGGGTGGCCGATGAGCACGCCACCTGACGCCGTCAATTCCCTTCCTCCGGTCTCATCGCGGTGGGCGAGCCCGCCGCATCCAGCTCCGGAAGCTTGAAGAGAAGGCCGAGGAGTAACCAGAGATGGACATTCATGGGGTCGATATCCATGTACTGCGCCTTCACGTTGAACACGGCGTTCCAGATCAGCAGTGCGAGCACGCTGGCTGAGATGGCCCGGAGGCCAGGGTCTCGGAGGCGGACATGCCGCCTGAACGCCGTGGTGACAATCGTCCCGAGCAACAGCGCCACGATGACGAGGCCGGCGACGCCCAGTTCAAGGAGCACCTTGACGTACCAGCTCTCGTACCAGAAGCCATTGACCGCGCTGAACTGGTGGGCCTGCGCGAAGGCATACCGAGCGGCGTTGGTGTCGATCCCCGTGCCAAGCCCAGTCAGCGTGAGCGCGAAGCCCCGCCGGAAGCCGTCGACGAAGACCACGCCGAACTCCAAGAATCCCGTCTCCCAGGCGTGCATCAGCACGGCCCCGGCGCTCGAGCCGAGGATCACGACCGCAACGCACAGAAGGACCAGAACCGGTGCCATGATCCGCAGGACGCCGAGGCGGGCTCTCGGGCCCTCCAGGACGAGGATCAGGATGACCAGGAACGGGACGAACAGAAACGCGGCCCGGGCGCCGGAGAGGAAGCTTGCTAAGAGGAGCAGGAGCCACACACCCACCCCGAGCATCGCGAGCGGCGTCCTTGTCAGGCTTCCTCGCCACCAGGCGTAGGTGACGGCGATCATGCTGACCGTGAAGGCGAAATACTGCGCCACGAACGCGAAGGTGCTCGGGACGCGCCGCAGGATTGCGCCTCCGGCGAACTCGAACTCCGCGAAGTCCTGGGTCACCGAAGCCGCGGCCGGCCCGTAGGCTTTATAGACCAGAGCCCCATTCCCAGCGTAGATGAGCAGGGCTTCGCCGACGCCGACGAGCGCGGGAAGGACGGCCGCCAAGCTCATGACCCCGAGAATGCGGTGCAGGTCTCGTCGATCGCGCACCATGTGGTAACCGAGGAAGCATAGCGGGATGTAGAACAGCCACACCTTCGCTCCGATCGCCGCGACGACGCCACTGGGCTGGCTTGGATTGAAGGCCTGAGCAAGCACCAGAACCGCGAACGCGGCGAAGAGCCACGTCGGCGCGCCGCGGAACGACATGGACCGTCTGGCGATGACGCGCTGCGCGAGGAAACCGACATACGCCGGGGCGACGAAGAGGAAGTCCTTGGCCAGGACCGCCGGAGCCGTTCTCGGATAGAGCAGCACGCTGGCGATGCCGGAGAACGGCAGATAGGCGAGCAGACCGTAGATCGATCGTCGCCAGTCGGCGAGTCCCAGGAGGAGGCCGGCGATCAGCCCGGCCAGCACGACGACCTGGATCGCCAGTCCACGGCCGATCATCGTGCCGGTCAGGGCGGCGACGACGGCAGCGATCGCCACGATGCGCGCCTCGCGATGGCCGCTCCACGGCGATGGTTGCCGGACGGCCGGGACGGCCGGGTCAATCGCCAAGGCGCCTCCCGGTTCTTGCCCAAGGGAGCAGGAGCGCCATCGGGGGCACGTCCAGGGCGCGAGCCGCCCTCGATGTCATCCACACCGTGGTCGAGCAGTACGCAAGCAATGAGGTCAGCCCGGCTCCCAGCAGCTCCAGCCGTGGTAGCAGCAACGCGAGCCCGGCCACTGTGGTCCCGAGCGAGAGGCATTCGGCCATGCCGGCGTCGAGCGGCCGGCCTACTCCCTTGAGCACGGCTCCGATGACGCGGTTGGCGCTCAGCAGGATCGCCGCGAGCAGCAGAACCCTGGCGACGCCCGCGGCACCCAGGAAACTCTCGCCGAAGAGGACGCGGATCAGCAAGGGTGTGAACGCCACCATGGGCAAGGCGACGCAGGCCCCTCCGACCAGCACCCAACCGACGTAGCGCGTCGCCGCCGCGACGCGCTCGGCGGGGTCCCTGAGCGACGCCACCACCGGAAGGACGACCATCGAGGTCGCGCTTCCGATGATCGTGGTGGCAGAGGTCAGCGTCACGGCGATCACATAGAGCCCGAGCTTCGCCGGCGCGAGGAAGATGGAGATGACAAGCTGGTCCAGTTGCTCGTTCAGCAACGACGCGACGTTGGTGGTGTGACTGCGGAGCCCGAAGCCGAGCAGCCGACGGATCGTCTGGTGGCTGTAGGCGAGCGACAGCGCTCCTTGTCGGCGCAGGGCGAGGATGGCCGCCGCGGCGGTGATGGCATTGGCGATCAGGTAGGTGACGATGGCCGCCCGCAGCGTCAAAGCCCGGTTCGTCGCCAGCAGGAGGAG
>DASTOO010000046.1:0-3104 GCA_035762505.1 Candidatus Krumholzibacteriia bacterium | reverse complement strand
GTTCTCTTCGGACCAGATGCGCCCCATCTCGGGGAGGGTGTAGCGTTCGATCATAGGGTTTTGATTACCGTAAGAGGGGTTGCGCGCAGCACCCGGTCAGATGTCACGGGGGCGCTCCGCCAGGGTCACCTTGAACTTCATCAGATCGTCCTTGCGGTTCACGGTCATCTCGATGGTGTCGCCGACCCCGGAGCCGAAGATGAGCCGGTTGGCGTGCGTGCGATTTTGGAGCTTGACGCCGTTGATGGCGATGATCTGGTCGCCGGGCTTGAGGCCCGCCTTCTCCGCGGGCCCGCCCTCCTCGATGCTCTGCACCAGCACGCCGCTCTCCGCGGGCAGGTTGAGCGCCGCCTGGAGCTGTGCGGTGATGTCCACCGCCGCCATGCCGACCCACACGTCGCGCACGCGGCCGTGCTCCACCAGTTCCTCGTAGACCCTGCTCACACGATTGATGGGGATGGCGAATCCGATCCCCACGTTGGCCCCGGTTCCGCTGGAAAAGATGAGCGTGTTGACCCCGATCACCTCGCCGCGTGCATTGATCAGAGGCCCGCCGCTGTTGCCCGGGTTTATGGCGGCGTCGGTCTGGATCATGTCGTTGAAGATCTGCTCGCTGTTCTCGTCCTGCTTGATGTCGCGATGGTTGGCGCTGATGACACCCACCGTCACCGTGGGCTGGCCGTCGGCCAGCGACAGCCCGAACGGGCTCCCGATGGCGATGGCCCACTCGCCCACCACCAGGTCGTCGGAATCGCCGAGCCGGGCGGCGGGGAAATCACCGCCGTCCACCTTGATGAGCGCGAGATCATAGGTGGGAGCCGTGCCGACCAGAGTCGCTGCGTACTCCTTGCCGTCGGCGAGCATGACCTGGATGCGTTCCGCGTCGCGGATCACGTGGTAATTGGTGAAGGCGTAACCGCGCTTGTCGATGATAAAGCCCGAGCCTTGCGTGGCCTGGGTGCGAACCTGGCCGGGGTAGAATCGGTTGAACCAGAGATCGTAGTAGGAGCGCGTGCGCACCCGGTAGAAACCGGTGATGTTGATCACCGCCGGCGACACCTGCTCGGTCGCCGTCACGATCGCGTTCCGCCGTTCGGCGTCGATCGTCGCGGACGACTGCGCGCCCGCGGCCCGGTACGACGACGTCCCGTCGCCGTGCGTCCCGCCGTTGGACTGCCGCTGCAGCAGCAGCACGGCGAGAATGACGAGCCCCACCGACACGCCGGTGATGCCGCCGAAGATCCAGGGGAGGAATCGCGCCCGCGAAGGGCGGATCACGTCGCTACCGTCGTACATGGGCCTTGCGACGCTCCAGAACCTTCTCCCAGTCCCTGTTGAACAGCTCGATGCCGATGTCCGTCAGCGGGTGCCGGAACAGCTGCTTGAATATCTTGTACGGGATCGTGGCGACGTCCGCGCCCAAGCGCGCCGACTCCAGCACGTGCATGGGGTGGCGGATGCTCGCCGCCAGCACCTGGGTCGCGAAGGCGTAGCGTTCGTAGATCTCCACCAGGTCGGCCACCACCTGCATCCCGTCCATGCCGGCGTCGTCCAGACGTCCCACGAACGGGCTGATGTACGTGGCCCCCGCCTTCGCGGCCATGAGCCCCTGGTTCGCGCTGAAGCACAGCGTCACGTTGGTCTTGATGTCCTCCGACGAGAGCGCCTTCACCGCCTTCATGCCCTCCGCGGCGAGCGGAATCTTGACCACGATGTGCTCGCTCAGCTTCGCGAACGCGCGCCCCTGGCGGATCATCTCGGCCGCGTCGTTGGCGACGACTTCGGCGCTCACCGGGCCGTGGACGATGTCGCAGATCTCCTTGAGCACGGCGTCGTAGTCGCTCCCGTCCTCCTTCGCCATGAGGGACGGGTTGGTGGTGACGCCGTCCAGCACGCCGAGCGCCGCAGCTTCGCGAATCTCGTCGAGGTTGGCGGTATCGAGGAAAATCTTCATTCGGGTCGATCCTTTCGTTGCGCGGTCCCGCCCATCATAACACCGACGTCCCCGGCGGGACAGCCCCGGGGCGCGCCCCCATCTCCGGTCCGCGGCGGGAGTTAGCCGGCCGGTGCGCCCGCCGGCGCGGCGTCGCCGTCATAGCGGGCAGAGAGCAGCGTCAACCCGCACGCGGCCGCCGTCGGCCCGGCCGCGCGGCGGTCCCTTTTACCCAGGATATCGGGCACCCGTTCCGGCTCGATGCGCCCCCGGCCGACCTCCATCAGCGTTCCCGCCAGGGTCCGCACCATGTTGTACAGGAACCGGTCGGACTCGACCGTGATGAGGATGTGACGCCCTTCCTCGCTGACGGACAGGTCCATGAGATTGCACACGGGGTCCTTGTCGTTCGTCACCGGCGTGAAGCTCGTGAAATCGTGCCGCCCCGCGAGGTGCCGGGCGGCCGCGCGCATGCGCTCCACGTCGAGATAGTGATGGGTGTGATACGAGAAGCGCTTCCAGATGGCGGTGGGGGTCGTGGCGATGCGATAGACGTAGCGGCGCGAACGCGCGCTGAAGCGGGCGTGGAAGTCGTCCGCGACGTCCATGGCGCTCACCACGGCCACGTCATCGGGCAGGCACGCGTTGAGCGCGATCACGAGCCGCGAGGCGGGGTGGTCGCTCTCCGCGTGGAAATTCGCCACGTAGCCGAGCGCATGCACGCCGGCGTCGGTGCGCGCGCAACCGCGCACGCCCACCAGCTGCCGGCACACGGTCGCGATGGCCGCTTCCACGGTTCCCTGCACGGTGCGGACGTCGGGCTGCTTCTGCCAACCGGAGAAGTCGGAGCCGTCGTACTCGAGCAGCAGGCGGATGTTGCGGACGGTCATCGCAACCACCCGGAGGCGGCCGTGATCGCAACGGCCGTGGACACCAGAAGGGCGACGTCCGCGCCGCGAAGGCGCGACGGCTCGATCGCCAGCGGAAGCCGGCGCCGCACGTCGCGCAGCTCGACCACCATGGCGAGCTGCCCCGAACGGTGAACCGCCGACACTAGCAGCGGAATGAGCGAGGCCCGCGCCGCCTCCGCGCGCCGGCGCAGGCCCCCGCCCCCCGCGGCCCCGACGTCCCCGCCGCGGAACGACTGCGCCAGGCGAACGCGCTGGAACTC
>DASTOO010000045.1:0-4267 GCA_035762505.1 Candidatus Krumholzibacteriia bacterium | reverse complement strand
ATGTGCTACCATGCCCCGCGGCCGGCGCTCGCCGGCCCGCAGGTAGTTCCGCGCGTAGCTCCAATTCACCGAAAGGACCGTGGATGGGAAAGCACCGGGTCGTGCTGTTGCCGGGCGATGGAATCGGCCCCGAGGTCGTGGCCGCGGCACGTCGCGTCGTCGACGCCTCGGGACCCGCGATCGAATGGGTGCCGATGGAGATGGGCGCGCTCGCCTTCGAGAAGTACGGGGACGCCCTTCCCTCCGACGTGCTCGGGGAGATCCGGCGCTGCGGCGTCGCCCTGAAGGGGCCGACCACGACGCCGATCGGGAAGGGGCACGCGTCCGCCAACGTCCGCCTGCGCAAGGAACTGATGCTGTTCGCCAACGTACGCCCCGTGAAGACGGTGCCCGGGCTGGAGACGCCCTACGGCAAGACCGACCTCATCATCGTGCGCGAGAACACCGAGAGCCTCTACGCCGGTCTAGAGAACGAGGTCGCACCGGGTGTCGTGACCTCGATCAAAGTGATCACCGAGGTGGCGAGCCGCCGCATCGCGAAGTTCGCCTTCGAGCACGCGATCAAGTGGGGCCGCCACCGCGTCACCGCCGTGCACAAGGCCAATATCATGAAGATGGCGGACGGCCTGTTCCTGGAGTGCGCCCGCCAGGAATCGCTGCCGTTCGCGGGCCGGGTGCACTTCGACGATGTCCTGGTCGACGCGCTCGCGATGAAACTCGTCCGCAACCCCGCACAGTTTGACGTGCTGTTGCTCGAAAATCTGTATGGCGACATCGTGAGCGACCTCGCCGCCGGCCTGATCGGTGGCCTCGGGCTCGCGCCGGGCGCCAACTACGGACCGGACTGCGCGGTCTTTGAGGCCATCCACGGATCCGCGCCCGACATCGCGGGCAAGGGGATCTCCAATCCGATCGCGATGATCCTCTCCGCCGCGATGATGTGTCATCACCTGGGCGATACGGAATCGTACGTGCGCATTCGCAAGTCCGTGCGCACGGTGACGCGCGACCATCGCGGGCTGCTGACGCCGGATCTGGGCGGGAACGGGACCACGCGCTCGGTGGCCGACGCGATTGTGGCCGAGATCGAGCGCCGCCACAGCGGGCACGCGCTCGACTAGCACGAGGAGTAAACGCATGATCATCAAGCCCAAGGTCCGGGGATTCGTCTGCATCACGACCCATCCCGCCGGTTGCGCGGCCAACGTGCGCGCGCAGATCGGGCACGTCCGTTCCAGGCCGGCGCCCGCCGGCGGACCGAAGCGCGTGCTGGTGGTGGGCGCTTCCACCGGTTACGGGCTCGGCTCGCGCATCAACGCGGCGTTCGGCTGCGGGGCCGCCACCGTGGGCGTGTTCCTGGAACGGCCGCCGGTGGAGAACCGCCCGGCGACGGCCGGCTGGTACAACTCGGTCGCCTTCGAGCGGGAGGCACGCAGCGCGGGCCTCGTGTCGAAGAGTCTCAACATCGACGCATACTCCGACGAGGCGAAGGCGCGCACCATCGACCTCCTGCGCGGCATCGGACCCGTGGACCTCATCGTGTACAGTCTTGCGTCGCCCAAGCGCACCCATCCGAAGACCGGCGCGACGCACAAGTCGGCGCTGAAGCCGATCGGGGCCGTATACCGGGGCAAGACAGTGGACACGGACCGGGCCGTCGTCGGTGAAGTCACCATCGAGCCGGCGGAAGACGCGGATGTCCGCGAGACTATCCAGGTGATGGGCGGCGAGGACTGGGAGCTGTGGATCGACGCGCTCTCCGGCGCGGGGCTCCTCGCGGACGGCTGCCGGAGTGTCGCGTTCACGTACATCGGTCCGAAGCTCACCTGGCCCATCTACCGCGACGGCACCATCGGGCGCGCCAAGGAGGACCTCGAACGCGCGGGCCGCGTGGTCGACGCGCGCCTGTCGGCACAGGGCGGGCGCGCGCTCGTCTCCGTGATGAAGGCCGTCGTGACGCAGGCGAGTTCGGCGATTCCCGTGGTCCCGCTCTACATCTCGCTCCTGTTCAAGATCATGAAGGAGCAGGGAACCCACGAGGGGTGCATTGAGCAGACGCAGCGCATGTTCGCGCGCCTCTACGGCGGCGACGTTCCCGTCGACGACAGGGGCCGCCTGCGCCTGGACGACTGGGAGATGCGCGAGGACGTGCAGGCGGAGGTGGATCGCGTGTGGCCTTCGATCACGACGGAGAATCTGCGCGACCTGACGGACTTCGACGGTTACCAGGCGGAGTTCCTGAAGCTGTTCGGATTCGGATTGCCCGGCGTCGACTACGACGCCGACATCGATCCCGTCGTGGAGTTCCCCGAGGCGGTATAGGAACCGTCCACGTCAACGCACCCGCACGATCTTGATGACCTCATTCCGGTCCGCAGCCGTGGCCCGCACGAAGTATACGCCGGAGGGGACGTCGTGGCCGCGTCCGTCGCGCCCGTCCCACCGCACCAGTGTGCGGCCGGTGACCAGCGTACCGCTCCACAGCCGGCGCAGCGGGCGCCCCCGGACATCGTACACGATCACGTCGGCGCGCGCGGGACCGGGTGAATAGAGCGCCACGGTAACGCCGGCGTTGAACGGCACGGGGTACGCGGTGACACCGAGACGCGCGGGGGTCTTCTCCGGCGTGCCGGGGCCGCGTTGCACGAAGTTCCCGTCGCGCGTGAACGGCACCGGCGCTCCGTCGACGTGCACCGCGGTCGCCTCGGGGGCGTAGACGGTGAACACCGCGTCCTCGCCGCCGACGTGAATGGTGCGACCGTCGAGCACGACCGACACCGGCTCGCCGCCGGAACGCAGGAGCGGGATCGCGCCCGCGTCGCACGAGGTGGCGTCGATCAGCACGCCGCGCGCGAGCGCACCGCCCGTGAAGCGCAGCTGTGCGAGGCGCGCGTCGGTCGCGATCCACGCGGGGCCGGTTACGACGGCGGTGTCGCGGCCGGCGTTCGCGATCACGACGTCGACCGGCCCCGACGGCCACGCCAGAATCTCCGCCCCGCCCCAGGGTGCCGACACGCGTGTGATCGACGGTTCCGCCGCCCCGGCGCCCGCTGGGCGCATGACCAGCGCGAAGCGCCCGGCGGTCGCCGTCTCCGAGAGCACCACCACGCGCGTGTCCGGGTCGCTGCTCGGGTTGACGAAGGTCTCGGTGCGAACCGACGGCGTGCTGCCGGCCGCCGCCAGCACATCCAGCGCGAGCGCTGCGCCGTTCGCCGCGGTAAGCAGGATCGACGACGCCGCAACGTCCACCGCGTGCGTGAGTTCGGTGTGCATGCGCCAGTCGTAGACGCGCATCGCATCGTCCTTGCGAATGTCGTCCAGCAGCACGAAGTAGGGCGGCGTCGCGCCCTCCCGCACGACGATCCAGCGGCGGTGGGCGTATTGCACCGGGTTGGCGTTGCGATACCCCGCCGACCAGTCGTCGTCGGGAAAGGGCACGCCCGGGTCGTTAAAGGGGCTGTGCGTCGTGTAGGCCGCGGTCGCGTCGCCGAAGAGATACTCCGCGTAGCCGCCCAGGATGTGCGCCGCGATGCGGCCGTCCGTACCCCAGGTCGTCCCCGCGTAGTGCTGCCCGGCGCCGTCGATGAAGACCATGTTGTGCGCGTCGCTCTCCCAGTTGACCGCGTCGAAGCCGTTGTCGGCCGCGAAGCGCGCGCCGAAGGCGTAGAGGGTGAAGGAATTCTGGTCCTGCTGCGCGTGGCCGCCGTGGAAGCGTCCCGAGTAGAAGCTGAACACCACGTCGTCGGACCCTCCCCCCGCCGGCCAGCCGGTGCGGTAGTAGTACAGGCCGCGATCCCGCCACAGCACGGCGCGCGGGACGGTCGCCGCGGGGGACTGCGGCGCGAGGGGACGCCACCACAGCACGGTCGCGGCGCGGTCCACGTTGAGCCCCCAGTCGAAGCCGTACTCGCCCAGAATCCGCTCCCACAACCAGGCGGCCAGCCCGCTCGACCAGGCGGTCATCGCCCAGTCCACGTAGCTGCTGTGCCGCGAGAGCGGGTGATTCAGGTACGCGGTGTCGTTGAGGTTGTTCAGGAATGCGCCCGGCTCGGGCAGGAGCTCGTGCGAGAGCCACTGCTCGATACCGCGGATGGCGGGGTCGCGGGAGAAATCGACGCCGTCGTATCGCTTGCGCGCGAAGAAGTACGCCGACAGGTGGTGCATGCTCCAGGCGCCGTACTGCACGCCCTCCTTGTACGAGCCCCCCGGGTCCAGGAGGTGGCGTTGCCAGGTGGCGACGAACGTGTCCGCCCGCCCGAGTGCGGCG
>DASTOO010000044.1:0-5593 GCA_035762505.1 Candidatus Krumholzibacteriia bacterium | reverse complement strand
CCGACACGCTCATCGCGTCGTACAACGACATCGAGTCGGTGCGCCGCTTGTTCGCGGCGTTCCCGCGCGACGTGGCGGCGGTCATCGTCGAGCCGGTGGTCGGCAACATGGGCCTCGTGCCGCCGCGCGCGGGCTTCCTCTCCGAACTGCGCGCGCTGACGCGCGAGTTCGGGGCGCTCCTCATCTTCGACGAGGTGATGACGGGTTTCCGCGTGCATCCCGGCGGCGCGCAGGCGCTCTACGACGTGCAGCCGGATCTCACCGTGCTGGGCAAGGTGGTCGGTGGCGGGCTGCCGGTCGGCGCGTACGGGGGACGCCGCGAGATCATGGAGCTCGTCGCCCCCCAGGGGCCGGTGTACCAGGCCGGCACGCTGTCCGGGAACCCGCTCGCGATGGCGGCGGGAATCGCGGCGCTCGACGTGCTGCGCGACCCGGCGTTGTGGCGCGCGCTGGATCGCGCCGGCGATCGCCTGGTCTCGCGACTCAGCGAAGCCGCGCGCGACGCGGGTGTGGCCGTGCAGTGCCTTCGTGTCGGCGCGATGCTCGGTCTGTTCTTCAGCGAAGACCCGGTGACGGACTGGAATTCGGCGGCGCGCTCGGACGTGGCGCGCTTCGCGAAGTATCACGCCGCGATGCTGGAGCGGGGCGTGTACCTGCCGCCCTCACAGTTCGAGGCGGCGTTCCTGTCGACGGCGCACGGCGACGATGAAATCGATCGGACGCTGGAGGCGGCACGGGCAGCGTTCCGTCACTGCCGCTAGCGGGACGCGCCGGAAGCGTCCGCCTGCGCGGCGCGGAGCGCTTCGTTCTCCACCCGGATGCGGGTGCGAAGCGCGAGCGCGTTCAGCAGCGATACGATGAGCGCGGTCCGCCACGCGCCGAAGATCAGCGGCGCCGAGATCATCTCCGCCACGATCGCGACGTAGTTGGGGTGACGGAGGCGCCGGTACGGCCCCGTCCGCACGAGCGGCATCCCCGGAACCACGATGATGCGGACGTTCCAGCGCTCGCCCAGCGCCCGGACGGCCGCGTAGCGCAGTAACTGCGCGCCGGCCCACACCGCGAGCCACAGCGGCCACAGCGCGCCGGGCCGCGTCCCCAGGAACAGCACCTCCGCCGCGATGCCGGCGATGAACAGCACGTGCACGCACACCAGCCACGGGAAGTGGCCGGCGCCGTATTCCTTCCCGCCGCGCGCCATGACGCGGCGCGCGTTGCGCGCCGAGACCACCAGCTCCGAGACTCTCTGCAGGATCACGAAGCCGAGGAACACGGCCAGCCAGCCGAAAACGGCGTCGTTCATCGATGCGCTCCGCGCGCGAGGACGTACTCGGCGGAGAAGCCGGGGCCGAGTGCCGCGATGACGGCGTGGTCGCCCGCGGCGATGTCGCCCGCGTCGAGAAAGCGCTCGAGCACGAAGAGGCAGGACGGCGACGACATGTTGCCGAACTCGCGCAGCACCGCGCGCGCGTGCGCGAAGTGGTCGGGCGACGCGCCCAACGCGTCGGCGTAGGCGCGCAGGACCTTTACACCGCCGGGGTGGGTTACGATGTGCGCGACGTCTTCGATGCGCAGGCCGTGCGCGGAGAGGAACCACGCGAGGCTCGGGCGCACGTTCTCGTGCACGATGGCGGGAATGTCCCGCGAGAACACGACGTGGAGGCCGTCGCCGTCCACCGTCCAGCCCATCACGTCGAGGGTGTCCGGCCACAGCATGCTGTGCGACGCGACCAGCTCCAGCGCGGCGTGGCGGACGTCCCCGTCACCCCGCGCTTCCGGACCCGCCACGAGGGCCGCGGCCGCACCGTCGGCGAAGAGCGACGTCGCCACGAGATTCCGGCGCGACAGGTCGGCGTGCTGGAAGGTGAGACTGCACAGCTCGAGAGCGATGAGGAGCACGCGCGACGACGGCTCCGCCCGCGCGAGGTCGCGCGCGAGGGAGAGACCCGCGGCCCCACCCGCGCACCCCAGCCCCCAGACGGGTGTGCGCCGGAAATCGGGGCGGAATCCAATCTCATTCGACAGGATCGCGTCGATGCTCGGGGTCGCGATGCCGGTGGACGACACGAAGACCAAGTGGTCGACGTCGCGGGCGGTGATGTGCGCGCGCTGGAGCACCGCGCGGGTCACGTCCGCCGCGAGCCCCACCGCGTGTTCGATGAACCGGTCGTTCTTCTCGGCGAAGGTGTGGTCCGCCGCGAGCCACTCCAGCGGCACGCACAGGTGGCGCT
Organism: Candidatus Krumholzibacteriia bacterium; assembly: GCA_035762505.1. Taxonomy (GTDB): domain Bacteria; phylum Krumholzibacteriota; class Krumholzibacteriia; order WVZY01; family JAKEHA01; genus JAKEHA01. Next base: position 3,362 of record DASTOO010000044.1, on the reverse strand, counting down.
CCTCGATCTCCGCGTTGTCGAAGATCTCCAGCAGCCGCGTGTCGGAGCCGATGGTCTCGGAGAAGTGTCCGGCGGCGAAACGCTGCACGGCTGCCTGCGGAACCACGTGCGGAGGCGCCGCGGTGGCGAGCGCGATCAGCCTGGGGTGGGTTTTCACACCGGGAGCATAGCACTTCGATCGCGGCCACCGGGGCCTCGTCCCCGTCCCGGCGCGGGCGATGCGCGTTGCGCCCGCCCGCGGGCAGGCACTATAATGAGACGCCCCCTGCCGCCGTTCTCATGAGACACACTTCCCGTCGTATCCTCTGCCTCGCGCTGGCGCTTGCGTTTTCGCCGGCCGGGACGGTCCGGGCCCAGGAGCTTCGGGCACCCCGTATTCCGCAGGCGGCGGGGGACGGCGCGGCCGGCTGCGCCGAGGCGAAGTCGGCGTTCACAGCGCTCCCCGCCCGCCCGTCCGCCTCCCTCGCCAGCGTCAACTTCGACGTCACGTATTACCACCTCGACCTCGCGCCCGATCTCGACCTGGGCACGGTCGGCGGCACTGTGCGCGTGGAAGGCGACGTGGTGGGATCGGCGCTGTCGGCGCTGTCGCTCGACCTCGCCGCTTCCATGACGGTGACCGGGGTTGCACTGGGTGACGGAACGCCGCTCGTGTACTCGCACCCCGGCGCCGTGCTCAATATCACGCTGCCCGCGCCGGTGGCGCCGGGCGGGAGCGTCACCGTCGACATCACCTACGGCGGCACGCCGGTCGTGAACGGCTTCGGCAACTTCGTTTTCGGGAAGCGCGTCAATGCAAGTGCGGACACCATGATTGTCGCATGGAGTCTCTCTGAACCCTACGGTGCGCGCGAGTGGTGGCCGTGCAAGGACCACCCGTCCGACAAGGCGGACTCGGTGCGCGTGACGGTGACGGTTCCGTCGCAGTACCGCGTGGGATCGCAGGGTATCCTGGAGAGCGAGACGCCGGCCTTGGGGGGGATGACGACGTACGACTGGGTGTCGCGCTATCCCATCTCGAGCTACCTGGTGTCGGTCGCCATCGGCGACTACGTGCGCTACCAGGGGACGTACACGCGCCCGGACTCGCTCGTGACGCGCTTCGGGCCGCTCTCGCTGCCGCTCGATCACCTCGTCTACAACGACACCAACTCCGATCTCCCGAACGGATGGGCCAACGTCACGGACAACATGGAGGTGCTCGAGGACTGGTTCGGCCCGTACCCGTTCCCCAACGAGAAGTACGGGCACGCGGAATTCACCTTCGGCGGCGGCATGGAGCACCAGACCATGAGCTCGATGGGGGGCTCGTCGCCCGGCCTCGTCTCGCACGAGCTCGCGCACCAGTGGTACGGGGACAGCATCTCGCCCAGGCAGTGGCGGCACCTGTGGCTCAACGAGGGTTTCGCGACGTACGCCGAGTACATCTACTGGGCGGCGCGCGAGCCGGACTTTCCCGGCACCGCGGCCGCGGTCCTGGCCTCGCGCTACTGGACGGCGCTGCGCGCCCCGGGGACGCTCGTGCTGGCCGACACGACGAGCGTCAACAACATGTTCGACGGGACGCGCGTCTACGCCAAGGGCTCCGTCGTGCTGCACATGCTGCGCTACGTGGTGGGCGACACCGCGTTCCGGGACATACTCGCCGCGTGGGCCGACGATCCCGCCGTGCGCTACGGTGTGGGCGAAACCGACGACTTCATCCGTGTCGCCGAGACCGTGTCGGGTCTCGATCTCGCCACGTTCTTCCGCCAGTGGGTCACCGACGGGACGGGCTATCCGTCGTACGCGTTCAGCTCGTACTGGCAGAAGGAGGGCGCGGACTACCGGGTGTGGGCCACGGTCGCGCAGACGCAGAAGCTCCCGCAGTCGAATGTGGCGGTGTTCGAGATGCCGCTCGAGATCGCGGTGCACACGGCGGTGGACTCGCTCGACGTGCGGTTGCGCGTCGCAAACGACCGGCAGAATCAGGTGTTCGACTTCACGGTGCCGGCGCGTCCCAAATCGGTGACGCTCGACCCGGACAAATGGATCCTGCGCGCGGACGTCGACACGGTGTCGGTGTCGCAGGTACCGTCCTATCCGACCATCCTGGCGCTCGCGCCCAATCCGGCGCGCAACGCGGTGACGCTCCAGTACACGGTGGATCAGGGCGGTGGCGTCTTCATGAACGTCTACGACGTGCGCGGGCGGCGCGTGCTTGCCCGTCCATCCACATCGACGGGAACAGGCGTGCGCCTGGAAACACTGGACACTTCGAGGCTCGCGTCAGGCGTGTACTTCCTCCGCCTCGACACCCCCCACGGCCAGACAACCCAGAAATTCGTCGTGCTGCGCTAGGCAACGCTGCAGTCTCCGGAGGACTCGGGGCGGTTCATCCATGACCCAACGCCGACCGTTTCGCCAACAACTCTCGCGAATGCCAGCACAGCATGCCCGTCGACGCAAGATCCATTCTCGGTCGGTGATCGCGACCATCGTCCTGGTGTCCATGTTAGGGTGCTTGGATATTGGGGCAGGGTGTCACCAAGTCAAGACGTGCCAAACGGTGGCGAGTATGGATCAGGCGACATTCGACAGCCCGTATGGTATCGCTCCGACAGAATCTTCGTGAGAAGCGAGCACCTGGACAGCGGTGCTTACGTACGCGGCATTTCTGATGTAGCCATCGACTCGGTCACTTTCTCATTTCGTGCTATCAATACCCTGTCCTTTCCCTATCTCATCAGAGATTTCGATTACAACACGAACACCTCGGAGTTTGTGATTACGTTCTCCCAGGATCTTCTGGCTACTACTGTATCTCCAATCCTCGTTTGCCTTTTCGGCAGGCGGCTATACGGGCGAGCAAGCCGTATACCCGCGACAACTGTGGGTTCGACGAGGTGTCGTGTGCCGCTGACTGGCGACGTGCGCGGGCGGCGCGTGCTTGCCCACCCATCCACGTCCACCGGAAACGGGCTCTACTTTCCCGAACATTTTTGTTGACGTGTTTTTGCGGCTGTTTTCGGACGCGAAGTCCCGCGTCACGGGAACATGCGTCATGTGCGTTCCCGCGCGCGCTCGCACGCCTTCACGCGAGCTGAGACGTTTCTGAAGAAACGGCGCATCTTCTCATTTCTCCGTCCAACGGACAGCGTCAGAATCGGGCCTGTTATATTGAGCGTGACATCCTCCCGTCGTGAACCGTTCGCACCTGGAGGCATCGCCATGACACGCCACGCTCTCGAAGCCGACCTTCGCCAACTCTCTGATCTTGACCTTCTCTCCCGGACCGAGCGCCTCGCCCGTATCGAGCGCGCCACCACGCTCCGGCTCCTCCATCATTTGAATGAGATTGCGCGCCGCAAGCTCTACCTCGA
>DASTOO010000043.1:0-10763 GCA_035762505.1 Candidatus Krumholzibacteriia bacterium | reverse complement strand
TCCAGATTGCGGCCTTCGTCCGCGACGAACGCAGCCAGTAGCTGCCCGCCGGGGGACTAGCTCCCTTTTCATCCTTTCGGTCGATTAAATCCCGTACCCGTCATTGCGTAAGCTACCGCCAGTGATCCGTGGTAGCCCATGTCCACGCACCACGGGACAGAGGAAGAACGCGCCGTGAAACTCAGCACACATTATTACGTGCTCACCCTGAGCGAAAACACGAACCGGTTGTACGAAGCCTTTCGCGACAACTTGATTGACATCCAGAACACCTGGTTCCCGCTCAAGTCTCCGGCGCGTCCGGCGCTGAACGATGCCCAGCTGCGCACGCTGCTGCAAACGGTCGACCACTCCTTCGCGCACTACTACAGTCAGGATCCCCTCGGGATGATCCTGGCCGGCACGGAGAGGAACCGGGACGCGTTCGCGTCGGTGACGGCATATCCGAACGTGATCATCGGAAAGGCCGAGGGCGATTACTCGACCACGTCGTTGAGCGATCTGGGGCGCATCGTATGGCCCATCGTGAAAGGCGTCATGGCGAGCGCCGGCCAGAAGATGGAGCGCGACCTGGAAACGGCCGAGCGAGAGCACAACGTGGCGGTGGGCATCGATGAAGTGGTCAAGTCGGTCGATGCCGGCATCGGCGTGACCCTGCTGGTCGAAGACGGCTACCGCGTGCAGCTCCCGGATAGCGATGCCCTGATCGAGGACTGCGACAACGTCGTCGACGTCGTCATCGACAAGGTCCTCGCCCTGCGCGGCAACGTCATCTTCGTGGAGGACGACTCCCTGAGCAGGTTCCAGCAGATTGCCCTGATTCTGCGTCACCAGGCAAACGGGAGGAGTGCTGCGTAATGATACTGCTCGAAATCGTCATTGGTCTTATCGCCATCGCATTGCTGGTGGGTGTGCTCGTGCTTACACGCCTCATGCGGCGCATCGGACGGGCCGCGGACGACGTCGGGCTGGCGGCCCGCCGCCTTACCGAGCTCACTCCCGCCGCGCGCGCCTTGCTCGAGTCGAGCCGCGGGGCGATGGAGTCGGTGCGATCCGTAACAAGTACCACGGCGCATGTCGTCGAAGACGTGCGCGCGGTGTCGGGACAGGCGAGCGCTGTCACGACGCATATCCTGCAAGGATTCGACAGCGAGGTCATTGGTCGCTATCGCGCGGTCTTCGCGGGTGCTCGCGCAGGCATCGACCTGCTGCGTCACTTTCGGGGCGGAAACGGCTCCAACGGCGCCCAGTCGATGGAGGAATCGGACGAGTTCAGTCGCGTGAATCGGTAACGAAGAAAGGTCAAACCATGGAAAATGAACACAGAAGAGGGTCAACCGCCCTGGCGTTCCTGATCGGTGCAGTGGCGGGCGGCGTCACGGCATTGCTGCTTACACCGCGAACCGGCAAAGAGGTGCGCCGCAGCTTGAGGCGCGGCGCGCACGACATGCGGGAGAAGGGCGAGCAGCTTGCCCACGAAATGGGAGAGCGGGCCGGATCAGTCACCGGGGCCGTGAAGGGCGCCGCATCGGCGGCGCGAACCACTTATCGTGACGAACTCGAGAAACGCGGCGTGACGCCGGCCACAGAGCCGAAGCTCCACGGCGAGCCGGAGACGGTCGGCAGCAAAGCGCGAAGCGGCGCAACGTCCTGAAGCAAACGGCGCCGAACGGCGAGCCGTGCCACTCGTGATGAGCCACTTCGCAAGGGGGTTCATTGGGTAGGCGTGGCTCGCCACTCTTTTCAGGTTGTCACCGCCCGATCATCTTCAGGAACTCGTCCTCGGAGATCACGGGGACGCTGAGTTTCTGCGCCTTCTCCAGTTTGGAGCCCGCCTTGTCGCCCGCGATCACGAAGCTAGTGTTCTTCGACACCGATCCCGACGCCTTGCCGCCGCGCTTCTTGACCTCGGCTTCGGCCTCCTCGCGGGTGAACTTCGTGAGTGATCCCGTGAAGACGAACGTCTGCCCCGCGAACTCGTCGCCCGCGCGCTCGACCTTCGCGAACTGAATGCCGGCCTCGAGCAGCCTCCTGACCAGATCGGAGTTCTGCTTCACCGTCATCCACGCGTGAACCTCCTGCGCGATGACTTCGCCGACGCCATGGATCTCGGCCAGATCCTCCTCGCTTGCGTCCATCAGGGCATGGATCGTCCCCGCGTGCTCCGCCAGCACCTCCGCCACGGTCTCGCCGACGTTGCGGATGCCGAGCGCATAGATGAAGCGCGGCAGCGTGGTGTGCCTGGAGCGCTCGATCGCCTCGACCACGTTGCGCGCGGACTTCTCCGCCATGCGCTCCAGCGGCACGAGTTTCTCGACGGTGAGCTGGTAGAAGTCCGCCGGGGTTTCCACCAGTCCCGCAGCCACGAGCTGGTCGATGAGCTTCTCGCCCAGGCCCTCGATGTCCATTGCCCCGCGCGAGGCGAAGTGGATGAGCTTCCCGCGCACCTGGGCGGGACAGGTGGCGTTGGGGCAGCGCGTCACCGCTTCGCCCTCGGGGCGCACGGCGGCGGTGCCGCACACCGGGCACTTCTCCGGAATCCGGAACTTCCGCGGCGAGCCTGCACGCAGCTCCTTGATGGGGGCCACGACCTCCGGGATCACGTCGCCCGCGCGCCGCACCCACACCCAGTCGCCCACGCGCACGTCCTTCTTGTCGATCTCGTCCTGGTTGTGGAGGGTCGCGTTGGACACGGTGACGCCGCCCACGCGCACCGGCTCGAGCCGCGCCACGGGGGTGAGGGCGCCGGTGCGCCCCACCTGCACCTCGATCCCGAGGACGCGCGTGCGCGCCTCCTGCGGCGGGAACTTCCAGGCGATCGCCCAGCGCGGCGAGCGCGAGCGCGTGCCCGCCTCGCGCTGGACCGCGATCGAGTTCACCTTGATCACGACGCCGTCGATCTCGTACGGGAGCTTCGCGCGGCGCTCCTGCACGCGCGCGTGAAACGCGATCACGTCGTCCACGGAGTCGACACGCTCGGAGAGCGGGTTGACGGGAAGCCCCCACTGCTTCAGCGCCTGCAGGATCTCCCACTGGCTCTCGAGGCCGGTCCCTTGGATGCTCCCGACGCCGTAGGCGAAGAACTTGAGCGGGCGCGTGGCGGTGATACGCGGGTCGAGCTGCTTCAGGGACCCGGCCGCGGTGTTGCGCGGGTTCGCGTACAGCTTCTCGCCGCTCTCCGCCTGCTTCTGATTGATGCGCTCGAAGTCCGCGAGCGCCAGGTACACCTCGCCGCGGATACTCAACGACGCGGGCGGTCGGGGCCCGCGCGCCTGTACGCGCAGGCGAAGCGGAATCGCGCGGATCGTCTTCACGTTGCCCGTGATGTCCTCGCCGTTCACCCCGTCGCCGCGCGTGGACGCCTGCACGAGGAGACCGTCCCCGTAGACCAGCTCCACCGCCACACCGTCCATCTTGGGTTCGCACACGTAGTCGGAGGCGCCGACGTCACCTACCACGCGCACGAGGCGTTCGCGCCACGCGCGGAACTCCGCCTCGCCCATCGCGTTTTCGAGCGAGAGCATCGAAACGGCTCGCGACACCACCTGGAAGCCCTCGGCGGGCGGCGCGCCGATGCGCTGGGTCGGCGAGTCCGCGGTCCGGAACTCCGGCCACGTCTCCTCGATGGCCTCGAGGCGCCGGAGCAGCGCGTCGTACTCGGCGTCCGCGATCTCGGGATCGTCGAGCACGTGGTAGCGGTAGTTGTGGTGTTCGATGTCGCGCCGGAGCGCCTCGACGTCCTTGCGCGCGGGCTTGCGGGCGGGCACGTTGCTTGCTTTGTGAGCCACGGGGCGATTGTAGCAGAGGCCCCGCAAACTGTGTAGAATGCGCCCATGACCGACGAACGCACGCCGTCATCCACCGAGCAGCCCCGCATCGGCGAGCTGGAGCGCATCGGACCGGACGGCCGCGATGCCCTCGTCATCGGCGTCGAGACGCCGGGCTTCGAGGCGCTTTCGCTCCAGGAGAAGCAGTTCGCCTACCTGATGTACCGGGCCGCGATCCCGGGGAATGCGATCTCCTTCCGCCAGTCGCACCGCGACGCGGACACGGTCGTGCGGCTGCTCGAGGCGATCTTTCTGCACTCGGAGGGACTCGACCCGGGCGTCCGCGGCGCGGTACACGAGTACCTGAAGCTCGTCTGGATCCACCACGGACAGTACCACCACCAGACCCACGTCAAGTTCACACCACCCTCGCTCACCCCGGAGATGCTGCGCGGCGCGGCACACCTCGCCGCAACAAACGGCGCGCGGCTCCCGCTCCGCGACGGTTCGCTGGACGCGCTGCTGGCGGAACTGCACGCCTCCATCTTCGACGCTTCCCACGAACCCGTGCAGACCAACCAGTCCGCGGGGGCCGACATCGTGGCGACGAGTGCCGTCAACTACTACGACCCCGGTGTCACCATGGCGGACATCGAGGCGCAGCCGCAGGAGTTTCGTGAGCGCATCAACGTCCGCTTCGCCCGGCGCGACGGCCGCGTGGTGCCGGAGGTGTACCGGATCGGCGGACTGTACGGGAGCGAGCTGGAAGTCATCTCGCACTTCGTGCAGCTCGCGCTTCCCCATGCGGAGAACGACGAGCAGCGCGCGGCACTGGCGTCACTGCTCGCGTTCTACCGGACCGGCGAGGAGAAGCGCTTCCGCGAGCACATGATCCACTGGCTCAAGAGCGACGCCCGCGTGGACTACCTGAACGGCTTCATCGAGAGCTACCTCGATCCGCGCGGGATCATCGGGAACTTCGAGGCCAACGTGAGCTTTCGGGCGGGCGCGGGCCTTTCGGAGAAGATCGCCGACCACGCGCCGTACTTCGAGGCGCGCATGCCGTGGCCGGACGTCTACAAGCGCACCGAGATCCCGCGTCCCGTCGCGAAGATCGTCAACGCGCTGGTCGAGACCGGCGACGCCGGCCCGGTTTCTCCCGCGGCGTACAATCTGCCCAACTACAACGACATCCGCCGCGACCACGGCAGCAAGAACATCATTCTCTATAATGTCGAGAACACGCGCAGCGAGGGTCTCGAGCAGCTCGTGGTGAACGAGTTCTTTCTTCCCGAGTACCGCGACGCGACGCTCGCGCTCACACACTCGGTGGTGCGGCCGCTGAAGGTCTACTTGCACGAGATCGTGGGGCACGGCTCCGGACGCCCGGATCCCGCCCTGGGCGGCGTCGACCCGCGCTCGAAGCTCGGGCGCGCGTACTCGTCACTCGAAGAGGCGCGCGCGGACCTCGTCGCGCTGTACCACATCGGCGACCCGAAGCTCGCCGAGATCGGCGCGTACGACCCTCGTTTCCGCGAGGTCATCGTGGAGACAGCGTTCGTGGGGTACCTGCAGGGCTGGATGTCGCGCATGGACCGCGTCGAGGGGACGATGGTCCGCGAGGCGCACGACCGCGGCCACCACGCGATCCTCATGTGGCTCCTGCGCGGCGGGTACGACGGCCGCGACTACGGCGTCGAGGTGATCGACGTGGACGGGGACTTCTTCGTTCGCGTCAACGACACCGACGCGGCGCACCGCGGCGCGGGCGATCTGCTCACGCGCCTGCAGGTGATCAAGTCGACCGGAGACGCCGACGCGGCGCAGCGGATCTTCGACGAGTTCGGGACGCACGTGGAACCGGCGTGGAAGGCGAACATCGCCTCACGCCGCGAGAGGCTCAAGCTCCCCCAGCTCAAGGTGTTCGTGTTCCCGCACCTGACGCCGGTGATGCGCAACGGCCGCGTTGTGGACGTGAATCTGGCCTACGACGAGGACCTCACCGCTCAGCAGCTCCGCTTTCGGCGCCTGGAGAGCTCGCGCGAGCCGGCGGACGACTAGCGATACAGCGCCTTCACGCGCCCCCAGGTGGTTTCGGTGGAAACCGGGCAGACCACGCGCAGCGAGCCACCGCTGCTGCATAAAGGCTCAGTCATAACGCGGCCGGCGCACACGAGGTAATCTGTCTCGGGGTGCGGAGCGAGTCGAACACGGTCGCGGGGGCCGCCAGAATGAGAATCACAAACCACAACGGCCTCATGACACAAGTATATTCCCGATCCGGGCACGGGGTACCCGCCATCATGCCGCTTGCCCGCCGTCTCCCCACCCGCTACCATGCCCCCATGATATTCCATCAGATCGACGCGGGCGGGGACCGGAACTTCGCCTACCTCATCGCCGACAAGGACGGCGGCAAGGCCGTCGTCATCGATCCGCCACCCGACCCCGACCGTTACGCCGGCCTCATCGATGGCCACCAGCTCACGGTCGAGTACGTCATCATCACCCATGGGCACAGCGATCACTCGTGGGGCATGATGCCGGCGAAGAAGCGTTTCGGCGGGAAGGTGGTGGGGCACGTGTCGATGCACCTCCCGCTCGACCTCAAGGTCGATGAAGGCGACACGCTCCCGCTGGGCGATCTGAAGCTGGAGTTCCTCTACACGCCCGGCCACACCGACGACCACATCTGCGTCATCTGCGGCCACCACGTGATCACCGGCGATACGCTGTTCGTCGGCAAGGTGGGCGGCACCGATCTGGGCCCCGGCGCAAAGCGCGAGTGGGAGAGCCTGCAGAAACTCATGCAGCTCCCCGACGACACGGAGGTGTGGCCCGGCCACAACTACGGTATCGCACCCACGTCCACGATCGGACACGAGCGCAAGACCAACCCGTTCCTGCTCCAACCCGACTTCGACGCCTTCATCGACCTCAAAGCGAACTGGCTCGACTACAAGCGCAAGCACGGCATCAAGTAGCCGCGCTCGGGGCACAGCCCTTGCACGATCACTTTCCGGGAGCCGGTCGAATCGCCCCCAAGTATCGATTCGACAACCAGTTGGTCTCCCGGGAGGCGAATCGAACATGGCCGGTTTCTTGCCAGCCACTTCCGAACGGATCGACGATCTTGCTTCGGAACTGGTCCTGTCCCTCGAGCTGCAGCGCGGCGAAGGCTGCCACCTCGCCGCGACCGAGCAGGCGGCGGCGCGCCTGGTGAGCGCGATCCACGGTGCGGTCGTCGCCGCCGAGGAACTCGACCGCGCCGGATCGACCGCGCGCGTCGACGACGTGTGCCGCCTGGTCGAGTCCGCGTACGTGCAATGGAAGAGCGTGGACGGCGCCTTCGCGCAGACGATTCGCCTCGCCTACGAGAATCAGATTCCGCGCCACAACCTGCTGCTCGACGACATTCGCACCGCACTCCGGCAGCGCGCCGGCGAACCGATCGCTGAGATCTACACCGAGTTGCGCCACCGCTGGGCGACGCACGTCGACGCGCGGCCCTGGGATTCATTCCGCAACCGCGCGCCCGCCCACGTCGACCGGGGCGCGCTGGAGAACGCGCTCGCGGCCCTCGCGCACGGCGACGACCTCGACGTGGAGGACGCGCTGGGCGCGATCACCGGCGACCTCCGTTACGCGTTCGCCGATCACCTCGCCGCGCATTCCAAAGACGCGGACGACATCGAGTTGGGCCTGTGGAAGCGGCCCGAGATGATCGTCGCCGGCGATTTCTGGGGTCACCCCAAGTGCATCCGGCTCCTCGACGTCCTCGCCGAGCACGGCTCGGAGCGCTCGAGGGCCACCGCGTCCCAGCTCGCCGGCTTCTTCGCGCCCTGCCGGAAGGGCGCCGCATCGGTGGTGCGCACCATCCACGGCGTCAGCGACACGCACCGCGAGCGTTTCACGCGCTGTCTCATGCTGCACCCGGACTACGAGGTGCGTCGCTACGCGGTCAACAACACGGACCTCAACTCCGTGTGGAAGGTCGTGACGCCCGATGCCGTCCCCTGCGCCGCCGTGCTGACGCTGCTGGAGCGCCTGGTGGGCTCGAGCCGCTACACCACCGCACAACGGAAGGTCTTCTTCGACGCCGTCTATCGCCGGCTGCTCACACTCACCAATCGCTCCGACGTCCTGTACGCGCGCGGCATCGCCCGCATCTTCGTGAAGCTGAACTTCTTCATGGAGGACAACTACTTTCACAAACTGTCGACGCTGCTCGACTACGTCGCGGTGAAGGAGAAGACGCACGGCATCGCGGACGGCGTGCTGGCCGACTACATCGCGCGCGTGCGCCGGGAGAAGGAGAAAGCGGGCGCCCTCCCGGGGGTGGAGCCGTCCTTCGACGGTATCCCGCTGGTGGTGCTGCGCAAGATCGCGCGCGACGGCCACTACTGGCACACGATGCTGGCGCACCCCATCGCCAAGGTCGCGCGCGAGGTCGTCCCGCACGTGTCGACCAAAGACCGCGCCCTCGTCACGGCGAACAACCACCGCGCGAATCCGGAAGTACTGCGCGGTCTCGGCCGCAAACGGGAGCTGTTCTCCGCGTTCCCCGCGCGGATGGCGCTCCTCTCCAACCCGCAGACGCCGGTCGCGGTCTCGATGAACTATGTTTCCGATCTCTCGCTGCGCGACGTGGAGGCGCTGCTCCGTCGCGCGACCCTGCACCCGGAGCTGCGGCATATCCTGCGCTCGCGTTACGAGGCGGCGCGGCGCTGAGCTAGAGCTCTATTTCCGCCCCGATCTCGAGGACGCGGCGGGCGGGAATGCGGAACGCGTCGGAGGCGAGGCTCGAGTTGCGCGCGAGGAACGAGAACAGCCGCTCGCGCCAGATCGCCATTCCCTGGCGTCGCGTGGCCAGAAGCGTCTCGCGGCTCATCACGTACGTCACCTCGCTGGGATCGATCTCCAGTCCCTGCTCGCCGCAGCGGCGCAGGAGTCTCGGCACGTGCGGCATCTCGTTGAAGCCGTAACGCGCCACCACCCGGTACACGTTGTCCCCCAGCGGCTCCACGTGCAGCCGCTCGTCCGCCGGCACGCGCGGCACACGCTCGGTCTGGAGCGACAGGATGATCACCCGGTCGAACATGACGTTCATGTGCCGCTGGATGCGCATCATCGTGGGGGGCACGTCGCTGGGGTCGCGCTCGAGGAAGACACCTGTGCCGGGAACGCGCGTGACACCGGCGCGCGTCTTTTCCAGCTCCTCGAACGACGTGCGCCGCTCGTGCATGCGCTCTTCGAGCAGCCGCCGCCCGGTTCGCCAGGTCGTCATCATGGCCAGAATGCCGATGCCGATCGCCAGCGGAACCCAGCCGCCGTCGGCGACCTTGACGATGTTGGCCCCGAAGAAGGCCAGGTCGATGACGAGAAAGGCGAGCGATACGACTACCGCGGGGACGATTCCCCACTTCCACAGTCTGCGCATCGCGACAAAAAGAAGGACCGTCGTGATGACCATCGTGGTTGTCACCGCGACCCCGTACGCCGAGGCGAGAGCACTCGACGTGCCGAAGCCGACAACCAGCGCGACCGTCGAAAACAGCAACGCGTTGTTGACGGCGGGAATGAACACGTGACCGATTTCCTCGTCCGAGGTGTGATGCACCCTGAGGCGAGGAAGATAGCCGAGCTGAATGGCCTGCCATGTCAGCGAGAACGCGCCGGTGATCACGGCCTGCGACGCGATGATCGTGGCGGCCGTCGCCAGACCCACCATGGGATAAACCGCCCACCCCGGAAGCATATGGAAGAAGGGGTTGACCGCGTGCTCGGGCGACCGCAGCAGGAACGCGCCCTGGCCAAAGTAGTTCAGCACCAGCGCCGGGAGTACGATCGTGAGCCAGGCGCGCCGGATCGGGCCCGGGCCGAAATGACCCATGTCCGCGTAGAGCGCCTCGCCACCCGTGACCACGAGGAAGACCACGCCGAGCGTCATGATGGACTGACGCCCGTATTCCTGGAGGAAGTGCACCGCGTACATCGGGCTGAGAGCGGCCAGGACAGCGGGCGACGAGAGGATCGAGAACACGCCCCACGCGGCCAGCGCGATCATCCACACGAGCGTGACCGGTCCGAACAGCCTGCCCACGCGACCCGTGCCGCCGCTCTGAATCCGGAACAATCCCAGCAGAATCAGAACCGTGATGGGCACGACGAAGCGTGAAAGGACCGGCGTCGCCACTTCCAGTCCCTCGACGGCGCTCAGCACCGAAATCGCGGGAGTGATCATCCCGTCGCCGTAGAGCAGCGCCGCGCCGAAGAGCCCCATCATCAATAACGTGACCTGCAGGTGGCGGTGGATGCCCTGCCTCTGTTCCCCGGGGTCGACGATCAACGCCATCAACGCCAGAATTCCGCCTTCCCCCTGGTTGTCGGCGCGCATCACCACGACGATGTACTTGATGGAAATGACGATAATCAGCGACCAGAACACCAGGGACAGAACGCCAAGGACATGCGCCGGCGTGACAGCGATCGCGTGCGGGCCGTGGAAGCACTCGCGGATGGCGTACAGGGGGCTCGTCCCGATGTCGCCGTACACGACGCCGAGTGCGGCGACCATGAGCGCGAGCGCGCGCGTATTCTTCTCGGGAGCGGTCGCTTGCATGGGGCGCTCACTATACCAGATGTTCTTCCGTGCGGGGAACCGCGACGACCGTGCCGGGCTCTTCGCGGGCGTGATCCGATTTTTGCTTGCTTACCTCCCGGCGTTGTCCTAACGTACCGGGGCGTAAGCAGTCCGCGTGGGTAGTTTTACGTTTTCTTCACGGCCGCCCCACACGTGAACGAAACGACCGACAAGGCAACTCCCGTGATCATACTCTCGAGGGTAGACGCGCTTCTGCGCATCCGCGGCCTCCACATCCTGGCCGCGCTCGCGCTGTTGCTGATTCCGTCCGCGGCCGCGGCGGCGGAAGCCGAGGGCGGGCACCTGGGGGAGATCCTGCAGACTTGGTGGGCCATTCCCTTCGCGGGCATCCA
>DASTOO010000042.1:0-2213 GCA_035762505.1 Candidatus Krumholzibacteriia bacterium | reverse complement strand
GTCCCAGGACACGGGCCGGAGCGGATCGCCGCGGCGATCGCGCATGAGCGGCGTGAGCAACCTGTCAGGATGGGTGACCTGCTGGTACGCGACAACGCCCTTGGGGCACAGCTTCATCTTGTTGATGTCGTGGTCGCGCGGCTCGACCCCGAAGACCTTGCCCTCCGCGTCGACCTTGAGGTACATGCCGCACTGCACCCCGCAGAAGCAGCAGTGGGTGGGAACGAGCTTCACGCCTCGCTGATCGGCGCGCCAATCCTCGGCCGTCTCGGCGCCGGCCTCGCGGAAGTCCCCGACCCCCGGCGGGACGATCGGCAACGAGATCTTCGTCCCGCTCATCGGAATGCCCGGTTCACGTCGCGGAGGTAGGCGCGCCCGCGTTCGATGCGCTTGCAGCGGGGACAGGTCTCGATCCACTCGCCGTACCGCAGACCGAGTTCGCCCATCGTGGCCTCGAGGTCCGCGACGAACGTCACCGCTTCGATCGGCTCGCCGCATCGACGACACGCGAAGACCCCTTCGCGTTCGATGCTGATCCGCTTGTACACCTCCACGCCCACGCTCGCCGGGCGCTGGATGACGTGGAAGAACTTGCCGAAGGGGATGAACACCAGCGTGAGCACCACGGTCGCCATGTGGATGATCGCGAGGAACTCATAGCCCTCGCCGTCGAGCAACGCCGACGAGAGGGTGAGCAGCAGCCCGGTCAGGGAGATCGCGACGAGGGCGATCAGCGGAAGGAAGTCGTAGCCGAACCGCTGGGCGGTGGTCGCCTCTCGGTCGCGGAACCGCCGCCAGATGAAGTACCCGCATCCGATCAGCACCAGGACCGCCGCTATGTCCAGGGCGTGGAAGATGAGCCAGCCAAGCCACGTCACCGGGTCAAACGTGATCGTTTCGAACCCCCAGACGACGATCGCGTATCGGGACCCGGTTCCCGCGGCCTCGAAAGAGATCCAGCCGAACGTGAGCGGGAACGTGATCAGCGTTGCGAGCACCACGCCCCAGAACACCGACTGGTGCGCAAGCCACCGTCCGCGGCCTCGCGGGGCGATGAACGTCTGCAGGGCCAGGTTCGACACCAGGGCGCGCGGGACCAGGGTCGGGAACCGGCGGAAGTTGCGGAACGACAAGAAGCTCCGCCAGCCGCGACGCAGGTAGCGCATCGCGGGCGGGCTCCGAACCCAGTCCACGTAGCGGTACGCCACGCCGAACGCGAGGAAGATCGTGGCGGTCGCGTACCCGATGAGCGCCGCGTCGAAGGTCCGCAGCTGCCGGCTGCCGAAGAAGATGGCCGCCGCCGTGACGATCGCGGCCGCCGCCCCCGCGACGCTGGCCGGCAGATCGACCGTCGAGCGGCGTCTCCCGTCACCCCTCGTGGACGAGCCGCGCATCGACGGCACCAAGCCTACCGGGCCCCGAGCCGCCGCGCGACGGCAATGAAAGGATTCGTCACGCAGCCCTTCTCCACAGCCGGCCAGGCGCGATCCCCGCCTCGTCCCGCAACGGCACGAACCAACGCGAAGGACTCCTCGGTCAGGAGATGTGGAAGTCGTGCTGCTCGGCGTGGCCATAGTAGCGCGCATGAAGGCAGTCGAAGTCGGCCAGCACTCGCAGAGCCTTGGCAACACGGCCCTCATCGAGGATGCGCACCCACATCGCGCATCGATCTTCGAGCGCGTATGCGAGATAGAGCTCCCGGCCTTCCACGTCTTCCGCGACGAGGGTGGCAACCAGCTTGGTGATGAGGCTGCGTCGCCGTATGTATTCCGCTTGGTTCTCCAGGATCTGCTTCCCCGTGTAGCGCTTGATGTCCTTCGGTGAGAATCCGGCTTGAGCGAGCGCAGTCTCCGCCCGCCTTGCCTCCTCGGTGTCGGCGATGATCACCACGAGATAGCCCTCAGGTTTGTAGTTCCAGGGGCGAGACGAAGGGTCTTCCTCCGTGACGTCCATCGGAAAGGTCGTCTCATCCACGTCCAAGGGGCATCTCCTTCTCCGTCGGAACCGTCGGCGTCAGGGACAGGGACTGGTGAGCTGCAACGACGGCGATCGGATCGTCTCTGCAGGATCTGCGGCGGCATCCGCAGTGGCTCGGTGATGGGCGTGACCGTCGTCGACGACACCCGAACGGCGGTCGTGCGTCCGCACCGATGGTCACGCCAGCCTCACAGCCGTGCCGGACGCACTGATCATCAGCATCTGGGATCCGACGG
>DASTOO010000041.1:0-9315 GCA_035762505.1 Candidatus Krumholzibacteriia bacterium | reverse complement strand
GCCGAGAAGTACTATCGTGGTGCAATGAAGGCATTCGAGAACGATGGTCAAGGTGTGAAGGTGTTTACGCCAATGCGCGGCGCCTGCACTACCAATCTTGAGGGCCTCCAGATCATGCGACGCGAGTTTCGCGTTGCAGAGTCTTCCTTGGCGCAGATCCTCGTTGGGGCACATGAGCTGCCGGCGCGTTTGCACGCCATCGTGCATGAGCTACTTGGCGAACTTTACACGGAGTTGCGTGAGTATCCGCGAGCAGTTACGCACTTTGATCGTGCCATCGATGCTATGGGCGAGGCACTCGACGAAAGCGACGTAATGACTGAGGTTCTGCGGCGTCGGGGACAACTGGCCCACGAGATGGGAGAATGTGGCCACGCCCGGGAGACATTGCTACGCTGTGTCAAGCTCTGCAATCAGATCGATGACCGCTACGAACTGGGCGCGGCCGAACGCGTGCTCGGCGAGGCTTATGCGGCGTTGGGCGATGTCAGGAAAGCCGCAGCCTGCTTTCAGGCCGCAGTCCAAACTCTGAAAGGCATTCACGACTGCTACGAACTCATGCGGGCTCTCTACGCCCAGGGAAAGTTCTTCGCCTCATCGGGGAAACGCGAGCCCGCCGAAATCGCCCTCCTCGAGGCGCGGCAGCTTGCGAAGAAGCTTGAGCTGGACTACTACCAGGCCTTGATCGCGATCGCGCTGATGGATACGCTCGGACCGCAGGAGCGCTTCGATGAGGCCAACACGTGGCTGAACGAGGCGACGAGCCTGCGTGACAATCTCGAGGGGATCGACCGGGAGCGCGTCGAAGCCGAACTCAAGCGCGCTGCCGAAGAGCTCCAGGTCGCCATGACGCGGGCCAGCGTCCGTTCCGCCGAAGTCCTCAAGACCATCTGTCGCGTCTACGAGGACGCCCGCTTCCCGATCGAAGAGCTCAAGCCGGACCTCGCATACCAGGTCGCGCAGAGCGTCGGCGCTGAAAGTCTGTTTGTGATCGGGCGCCACGGCGGTGGATATCGCGTGCCGCTGACCTACAACATCGCGGTCAACGAGGCCAAGGATCTGGTGCGGCAGATGGACAGGGGCCCGCGCAAGACGCCGCTGCTCGGCATCGATGGCGACCCGGTGGTCCTTCGCACCCCGAACGACAGGACCATGGTGGGTGTCCCGTGCCACCACGAAGACGCCGACAAGCGCTACCCGACGGGCTACATTCTGTGCGCGCGCTTCGAGACCATCGTGACGATCACGCCCCGGCAGCTCGAACTCATCTGCGCAAGCGCCGAAGCACTGGCGCGCCTCATCGAGGACGAAGAGGAGCGCCGGGGGCGCCCGGCGGGCGAGGGCGAGGAAGATACGATTCGCGTCAAACACCCGCGCGGTTCCTTCAAGGACATCCTCACGATCGATCCGGACATGATCAAAGTAATCCGGATGGCGGAGCGGGCGGCGACTTCGGTGGCGCCCATCCTCCTGGAAGGAGAGACCGGCGTCGGCAAGGAGTTGTTCGCGCGCGCGATCCACGCGTCCAGCAAGAGAAGCGAATCCGGCTTCGTTGCCATCAACGCCGGCGGTCTGTCGGTCCACCTCCTGGAGAGCGAGCTGTTCGGTCACGTGAGAGGATCGTTCACCGGGGCCAACGGGGATCGGGTGGGACTGATCGAAACCGCGCGGGGCGGCACGATGTTCCTCGACGAGATCGGGGAGATGAGCGAGGAGCTGCAGGTCAAGCTCCTGAGACTCCTCGAGAACGGGGAGTACCGGCGTCTGGGAGAGTCGGCGGTCCGACGGGCGGACGTGCGGGTCATCTCCGCCACGAACCGCGACCTCAAGAAGGAGGTTGATCGCGCAGCGTTCCGGCGTGACCTTTACTATCGCGTCAGCCCGATCAAACTCACGATCCCGCCGCTACGCCTGCGCTCGCGCGACATCCAGCTCATGGTGCGCCACTTCCTGCGCGATTGCGCTGCGTTGAACGGCATCGCCGACCGCTACATCGAAATAGATGTCAAGGCAATGGAAGCATTGGAGCTTTACGACTGGCCGGGAAATGTTCGCGAGTTGTACAACGAAATCCTGCGGGTGGTATCGCTCATCGGAAAGGGCGATCTGGTCCGCTTCGCGATGCTGTCCGACAACATCAAGGAATACTTGAGGAGCAGGAACCGCGGTGACGGGCTCCTCGACCGGAGCGTGGAGCAGTTCGAACGCCGACTGATCCTGAACGCGCTCGACAAGAACGACTGGAACCGGATGCGGACCGCGGACGCCGTGGGCGTGCCGCGCACCACGCTCCTCGCCAAGCTCAAGCGGCTCAACGTCGCGTCGAAGTAATTCCTACCCCTTCACCCATTCGCACATCAGGTCGATCGCCCGAAGGGTCCGGTCGCAATTCGCGCGCAGGAACTCCTCGGTCACCGGGGTGTCCCTGGGCACCGTCGCGAGCGACGCGTGCGCCCTGGCGCCGTCGAAATCCACGTACGCGATGCGCACCGTGAGTTCCGACGCGGGTCGGCCGAACTCGCTCCCGGGCAGCGCCGCGACCCCCGTGTCCTCGAGCAGCTTCTCGCACAGCGCGCGGCTCGTGCGAATCCCACGCGCGGAGAGCTTCTCGGCCAGCGGGGCGAAGTCCGGGAACAGGTAGAAGCCGCCGGCGGGATCAGGGAGAAGCGCCCCGGCGGCGCGGAGCTTCGACGTCGACCACATGCCCAACGCCCCCAGAATTCGCCGTGCAATCCACAGATACTCTTCCAGGCGCGCGCCGCCGCTAAACGCGCGCACGGCCGCGTACTGGATCGGCGCGGATGTCGATGTGTACGTCTCGCTCGCAACGGCCGCCATGCCGTCCATGAGCCACCCCATGTTCTCCGGGAACGTGAACGTCCCCAGCCGCCAGCCGCCCGCGCCGCACCACTTGGAAAGCCCGCTGGAGATGATCGTCCCTTCAGGGTAGAAGCGCGCGATGGAGACATGCCGTCCGTTGAAGTCCAACTCGCCGTAGATCTCGTCGGAGAGCAGGACGACGCGATACTCCCGCGCGACACGGGCGAGTGCTTCGAGCTGCTCCGCGATGTACGAACACCCGGTGGGGTTGCTGGGATAATTGAGGACGACGATGCGGGGCTTGTCGGGGTCATCCCGGCACACGCTCTCGAGCTCATCCGGTGTCAGCAGCCATCCATTCTCGCGCCGTGTGTGGATCCAGTTGATCTGCCGGCCGATGATCTTCGCCTGGGGCGCGTACGACACCCACGCGGGGCTCGGAATCACGATCTCGCCGTAATAGACGAGCTGCAGGATGAACATCAGCTCCTTGGAACCGGGGCCGATGAGGACGTCGTCCGGCGTGTGCGCCACCCCCTGGGAGCGGTGGTAGTACTCCGCCACGGCCTCGCGGAGCGCCGGCAGTCCGCGCACGGGGAGGTATGCCTTCTGGTGAGCGTTGGCCTGCAGCTCTTCGATGACGGGACGCGGCACTGGGAACGGCGACTGCCCCAGTCCGAGTGTGAACACCTCCCGGCGCTGCGCGCGCAGCGCCGTGCACTTCTCCTGAATGGCCAGCGTCGCGGACGGCAGCATGCCGCGCACGTTCAGGTTCAGGTGGACGTCCGGTGCGTACTCGGGGGTATCTTGCGGCACGCCCTTTCGATCGGTGTGCCGGCGTCGCTGTATTGCCATCTACTCCCACTCCACGGCGCCGAAGAGCACCAGGGAGCGCCGTCTATCCGACTTCTCGCCCCATGCGGGCTGCCGGTGCCGGCGCTTCAGTTCTCCCATCTCCCTCGTGAAGAAGAACTCGGACTCTCCGAACGCGGGTTCCAAGTCGTCCAACCACGCGGCTGCGGGATCGAACTTAGCAAAGAACGGCCGATTGACCCAAGCGGGATCACGGGCCTGGAGGAACTTGAGCACGAACACCTTCTCGCCGTGAATCTCGGCCACTCCGTCCACGAGCACCTTCCCGGGCGTCGCCGACATGGACGGCCCGCGCACGGTCCGGCCCAGGCCGGATACACGGGTGAAGGCGTCCGTGAAGATGTTGAGCGCCCGGCCCAGCGGTACGCCGAAGTAGTCCTTCGGGCCGGTGTCACGCTCCACGAACATGTAGTACGGAATGGCTCCCAGTGCGATCTGGGTCCGCCACATGTCCGACCACGCGATGGCGTTGTCGTTGACGCGCCTGATCAGCGGGGCCTGGCAGCGGATGACGGCGCCGGTGGAAAGAATACGCCGTACGGCCGCCTGCGCGACCGGCGTTTCCAGTTCGCGGGGATGGCTGTAGTGCGCCATCACCGCGACGTGGCGCCCGGCCTTACGGATCTCCTCGAAGAGGCGCAGCAGATCGTCCGCGTCGGGGTCGGTGAGGAAGCGGTACGGCCAGTACGCCGTGGCCTTGGTCCCGAATCGGATGCTCACGAGGTGGCTGAACTCGGGCTCGAGCAGCGGCTCCACGTAGCGGCGGATCACGGCCGTCTTCATGATCATGGGATCGCCGCCGGTGAAGAGGAGACTCTGCACCTCGGTGTGATCCTTGAGGTAGGCGGCGAGCGCTTCCGTTTCGCGCGCGGCGAACTTGAGATCGTCGATCCCCACGAACTGCGCCCAGCGGAAACAGTACGTGCAGTAGGCGTGGCACGTCTGCCCCTGGCTCGGGAACGCGAGCACCGTCTCGCGATACTTGTGCTGCAGGCCCGCCACGGGCTTGCCGTCGAGGAGGGGAACGTTGAGTTCCATCTGCCCGGCGGGATGGGGATTGAGGCTCATCTGGATCTCCCGCGCCGCTTTCTTGATCTTCTCGTCCGGCGCGTCGCGACGCAGGAGACCCACCATCCGGTCGAGGTCCTGCGCGGCCAGCATGCCCTCCTGCGGGAAGGTGAGCTGGAACATGGGATCGTCGGGCACGTGATTCCAGTCGATCAATTCGTCGAGAACGTACTCGTTCACGCGGAAGGGCAGGACGGTGGCCACCGCCTTCATGCGCAGCCGATGCTCGGCGTCGAGCAGGCGAAGCTGGGGGATGCGGTCGATATCGCGCTGCGTGAAAGCGCGAAACTTGCGGGGAGCGATCCGGGTCTTCCCAATCATCCGGGTCTCCTTTCGGCTTTTCGCCGCCCCCTGGGGGCGGCGTACGGTCGATCGACGCCGGGCGCGTTGCGCGACGCAGGGACTGCTGTCTTGTCTGCGGGCCCGGACTGCCCGGTCGGTTGGAACCGGTCGCGGTCGGGCGATCACTGCTTGAAGATGGTAGGTGAAATCCCAACGGCACCCGGGTGAGACCCCGGCGCCTGATAACGACTATATAATAATGAATGGCCCGGGATCGGGCAACCCGGATAACCCGCTAAATCAGAAGTCTTTACGGCGGAAGGTGCGAAGCCCGAGCACGACCGGGACGGCCGCGTAGATGACCATCGCCGCCGCGGAGAGGATGATTCCGTTCTGCGAGCCGAAGACGCTGCGGAACACGGCGCCGGTGTAGCCCATGAGCGCGGAGATGTCGAGCTGCAGCAGGATGAGAATGCGGCCGAGATCGATCGGGTTGAGAAACACCATTCCGAGCAGTCCGGGTTCATACGGATAGTCGCGTGCCAGGTGGACGAACAGCAGGATGAGCCCGTCCCAGACCACGGCCAGCACGAACCACGCGACGAGGGTGGCGCCGAGCCCCTTGATGCGGTCCTCGAAACGCGTTGCCGCGTAGAATGCGAGCGCCGAGAAGATAAGCACGAAGCAGCAGCCTACCGCGAGCAGCGTGGCGATCTTGCCGGCGTAGGCGCGAAGCCCGAACGAGTGGATCACGAAGGGGAGGCCCACGCCGACGACGAACGCAAGGCACAGCGCTCCGGAGAAGCCGATCAGCTTCCCGAGGTAGATGCTGGTCCGGTTCACCGGCTGCGCGAGGAGGATCTCGTTGAACTCGCGCGAGTTGTAGAAAAAGATCGTTCCCAGCACCACGCTCATGAGCGGAACGATGACGAGCACGACATTCATGAGGCTCGTAACGGTCTTGCCCGGGTCCCCGCCGAAACGGAACAGGACCTCGGTGACGACAAACAGCATCGCGGCGATGCCGACCAGCCACTTGCTCCGGACCATGTTGTGCAACTCGTACTTGAGGATCTTACCGGCGTGCCCCATGGTCTCCCTCCTTCGCCGTTTCCATGATTCTCACGAGCGCGCGATCGAGCCGCGTTTCGGCGGTGGCGCGCTTGATCTCCTCCATGCTCCCGTCGAAGATCGGTTTCCCGTCCAGGACGTACACGATATGGTCGGCGAGCTCTTCGACCTCGTTGACGAGGTGCGAGGAGAGGAGGACGGTCCGGCCGGCCGCACGCTCCTTGCGGAGCTTGTCCTTGAGGATCGTCGTCGCCACCGGATCGAGTCCCACGGTGGGTTCGTCGAGGATGAGGATCCGCGGATTGAAGAGGAACGCGAGCGCCGCGATGATCTTCTGCCGCGTTCCGCCGGAAAGCGTGCCGAGGTGCTTCTTTCCCATCGCGCCCAGCTCGTAGCGCGCGAAGAGCTCGATGTCCACATCCTCTGCGTCTTCCCGCAGGTCGCGGATCATCGAGAACAGCTCGTCGACGCTCAGGTTCTCCGGAAAGCGCGCGATCTGCGGCATGTAGCCGACCTTGGCGCGGTAGTGCCAGCGCCGGGCGATCGACTCGTCGTCGACGAGGATACGACCCCGGTCGGGATTCACGAGCCCGAGGATGCACTTGATCAGCGTCGACTTGCCCGATGCGTTGGGGCCGAGCACCGCGGTGATGCTGCCCGGGTGGATATCGAGCGAGACGTCGTTGAGAACGGCCAGATCGCCGAACGACTTGTACAGGTGCTGGATGCGGATCATCGGTCGGCCTCCGGTCGTGTGGCGGACAGCACGATCCCGTCGGGAGACATGAGCGGGCGCGAGTCGACCAGGGTTTCGGGCGTGAACACGGGCATGACGCGCTCCGCCGTGTCGATGAGCGTTACGAAGAGGCTGTTCAACAGGACCACGCCCGGCGGCGCCTGCTCGACCAGCAGCGCGAAGAGCCGCACGGGATGGTGGGGCACATCGCCGATGCCGTCGTTGTCCAGGTCATAGCCGCGGTACTCGCTCCAGTAGTTCGCCTCGAAAGTGTTGAAGCTCTGCCGGCTGTTGGTAACCACGTCGAAGGCGTTGTCCATGAAGCGGTTGTTCGTGAAGATGTTGTCCATCGAGTTCGCCATGATGCGGACGGCATGGCCGTTGCCGAGGAAGTCGTTGGTCTCCACGCGGAGGCGATCACAGCCCTCGGCGTAGAGCGCCACGGTGTTGCCGCGGAACTCGTTGTGGTCGATCGCGCTGTTGCTGATGTCCTTGAGCAGGAGTCCATAGGCATTGGAACCCCAGTTGTGCTCGAATATGTTGCGTCGCATCGTCACGCTGTGCGTGTACATGACCGCGACGCCCGCCCCGTTGTCGGCAAAGCGGTTCTCCTCGTACCTGTCCTCGTGCGAAAACATGAAGTGGAGGCCGTAGCGAAGGTTGTGCGTGCTCACGTTCCGCACCACGACGCTGTTCTCGACGAACTCGAAGTAGATGCCGTCGCGGTGCCCCACGATCTCGTTGCCCTCGATCAAGGCGTGCCTGGTGTACCAGAGGTGGATGCCGTTGCCGGTGGTGGTTTCCCGCGTCGCGGAGCCGGCGAGGGTGTTGCCGCGGATGACCACCGTGTCCGAATTCTCGACGTAGATGCCGAAGAACGCCTTTTCCAGGCGGTTGTTCTCGATGACGGCGCGCGTCACCTTCCGGAGACGAATGGCCGCCCGGTCCTCCGTGAACGACGTCCCGACGTTGCGCAGCGTCAATCCGCTGATCGTGACGTCCGGCGCGGTCACGAGGATGATCTCGCCCTTTTCCTCCGCGTCGATCACCGCGGCCCCCTCGCCCCGGATGACGATCGGCCGGTCGACGACGAGATTGTGCTCATGGTAGCGACCGGCCGTCACGAGGACGGTGTCGCCGGGCTGGGCGAGCGCAAGGGCGGAAGCGATGGTGGTGCAGCGCTCGTCGCGACCGACCCGAATCGAGGCCGCGTTGCCGACACGAGCGGCGCCGATGAGCGCTGCCACCGTCATGAGGTGAAGAATGGTATGTCGGACGCTCGCGCCGGCGGCCATGGCGCTCCTTCCTGCGTTTCAGCTCTGGCGCCGTTCCCGGACGTAGGCCTTGACGCCATCCCAGTCCAGAATCCGGCCGGTCTTGACGTGCTGCACGTGCGACGCGTCCTCGGGCGATGAGAACGCGGTGAGATTGGCGCCCATCGGGCTGGGCAGGCCCTCGGACACCAGATAGGTGGCGCCCCCCGCTTCGCGCAGGGCACCCTTGGACGAGTATGTCACCACGTAGAGCGCATGAACCTCCGTGTCCCCGAACTTCTCTCCGGGCATCTGGGCTTCGATCATGCACTCGATGGAGTCGAACTTGTGGGTGCGGCCCTTCGACGTGACGAAGACGGCCCCGTAGCGCTCGTTGCTGATCGTCATTTCGCAGTACTCGCAGGTGTCGGTGCCATAGACGATCGCCTTCGGTTCGCGCGAGCACGCGGTGGCAAGGAGCGCCGCCAGGCCCAGTGAAATGATCGCCGCGCGGTGGAGATGGAAACGCGGCTCGCTGCGCTCAGGATGGGCATGGTGGCGCCGACCCCGAATGAACAGCTCGTACGCGGCCGCCAGCGAAGCCAGGGCGACTCCCAGCATGGCGAGAACGCCGCCGATGCCGGGCCACGCGGTCGTGTGGAAGTTCAGGAGCTGCTTGCTTCCAAACATGGGCGGCTGGTAGGACATCCCCTCGATCTTGATGGCGGCGTCGGGGTTCAGATTGTGCCCGTAATTATATTCCCATTTGTAGAAGTCGTAGAGCCCGAGCCCGGAGAGTGCGATCGCGAGGACGACCCACGTGATGAGCGCCCGGCGGCGGCGGACCAGCGCGACGGCGCCGGCCAGCGCGGCCAGGCCCATCGCGAAGTACTGCATGTAGCGCAGCTCGGGAATCGCGCCGGGCTCGATGGCCTGCATACCGATATAGTGATTGAGCCCGTTGATGTTCTGGAGATCGTGCGGCGCGGCCCCGTCGATACGATTGATCCAGATGTGAATGCCGAGTCCCTGCGGGTACTGCGGGGCCTGCAGATTGATCACCCACAGGGGGAAGACGAATACGCCCAGCAGCAACACGGCGGTCGCGATCATCGCGATCGTAGATGCCCTGGATATCGTGTTGCGCTTGCTCATGTGTGCCCCCCGTCTTGTTGAGTTTGCTCCGGCGCCGGGAGGACGTCTCCTCCCGGC
>DASTOO010000040.1:0-3897 GCA_035762505.1 Candidatus Krumholzibacteriia bacterium | reverse complement strand
ATCGCCCGTCGCTGGTCGTGAGCCAGCCGGACCGGCCCCGCGGCCGCGGACAGGCGGTCTCGCCGACGCCGGTTCGCGCGCGCGCGCTGGCCCTCGGCCTGGACACCGTCACCATGCAGCGCGAATCGTACGCGAACGGGGTGCGCGCCGTCATGGCGCACGCGCCCGACATCATCGTCGTGGTGGCCTTCGGGCTCATCCTGCGCCGCGACCTCCTCGGTCTCCCGCCGCGCGGATGCGTGAACGTGCACGCCTCGCTGCTCCCGCATCATCGCGGCGTCTCGCCGATCCAGGCGGCCATCCTCGCCGGCGACGCCGTCACCGGCTGCACCACCATGCTCATCGACGAAGGCGTCGATACCGGCGACATCCTTCTCCGGGAGGAAACACCGGTGCAACCGGACGATACCGCGGGAAGTCTGTCGGCGCGCCTCGCCGGGATGGGCGCGCGGCTGCTGGTGCGGACGCTGGACGGGTTGTGTGACGGTTCGGTGAATGCGGTCGCGCAGGACCACGCGCGCGCCACCACCACGAAGAAGGTCCGCAAGTCGCACGGCCTGATCGATTGGTCGCGCGACGCGGTGTCGCTCGAACGGCTCGTCCGCGCGATGTCGCCCTGGCCGAGCGCCTTCACGACGCACCGCGGCAAGCGGCTCATCGTGGAGGAAGCGGCCGCGCGCGACGACACCCGCGGCGGAGAGCCGGGGGAGGTCGCGGCATCCGATCCGCTCGTGATTGCGTGCGGGTCGGGGGCGCTCGAGATCCGTCGTCTGCGCCCGGAAGGGCGCCGCGCGATGACGCCGCGCGAGTACGCCGCCGGGCACCCGCTCGCCGCCGGCGATCGCTTCGGCGCGGATCAGCGTTGAACCACGAGCCCCGCGTTCTCCTGCCAGCGGTCGTACTCCATGTACTTCGCGACCCCGCGGGCAGCTTCGATCCCGCACAGCCGCGCCACCACGTGCAGCGCACCGTCGATGCCGGCGGAAACGCCCGCGGTCGTGACAATGCTGCCGTTGTCGACGAAGCGCGTGCCGGTGTGGACCTTCGTCTTCGGCGCGGCCTCCTTCAGCCCGTCGATCGCACCGTACCAGGTGGTGGCTTCCTTCCCGTCCAGGAGACCCGCCCGGGCGAGGATGAATGCGCCGGTGCACACCGACATCAGGACCGCGTCGTCCTTGGCCGCGGCCTGCACCCACGCGATCACGCGTGGATTCTCGACGGACGGGCCCGTGTTGCCGCCGGGGAGCACGATGATGTCGGGCTGCGGGCAGTTGTCGAGGGTGTGGGCGGGAACGATCGTGATGAACCCCTGGCTCATGACCGGGGCGGCGGTGACAGCGACGGTGTAGACGTTGAACGGCCTGGTCATGTTCTCGTGCGTGTCGCCGAGGCGCGCGGACGCGAAGACCTCGCTCGGGCCGCCGAAGTCGAGAATCTCCACGCCTTCGTACACGAAGATTGCCACGTTCATCTTCTTCATCTCCTCCTTCGCGGCGGCGGCGGACACGAGCACTGCGAGCATGGCAGCGGTCACGAGCATTCGTTTCATACGGCCCCTCCCTGGGAACTCTGGTTATCGCAGCGCGGCTTCCTTGAAGACGAGCTTCACGAGCAGCGCCGCGGTCCGGTCGAACTGCTCGCCCAGGTCCGCATCCTCGCCCGCGAATCTGCTTCGAAACGATGAGAGATCGACGCTGCCCTCGACGTCCTCGAAGGCGCGGAATTCCGCCGGGCCCACCTTGCTGAGACGCGCGTTCATCTGGGCCACCGCGCTCGCGAGCAGGTCGGCGACGGCGCGCAGGTAGGCGTCGTCGCGCTGCACCTCGCCGTGTCCCGGCACGATGATCGCCGCTTCCAGGGCCGCGAGCCGCCGCAGCGTGGCGGTCCATTCCGCGGGATAGCCGTCGTAGCAGTAGGGCAGGGGATGGACCAGCAGGTCGCCGGTGACGAGTATCTTCTCCTCCGGCAGCCACACGACGGCGTCTCCTGCCGTGTTTCCGCGGCCGAGGAAGCGGATCTGCACCTCGCGCTCGCCGATGTCGAGCGTGATCGCGTCGCTGAACGTCACGGTGGGCGGGCGATAGGCGGTGTCTTCGAACTCGCGCACCACCGCCTGTCTCCCGCTGATCGCCCGGCGGTAGCCCTCCCTGTCCTCCGCGGTCAGGGCGGCGCCGGAGTCGTCCTTGCGCGACGCGAGCCGTCGCTCGAGAGCGGCGATGCCGTCGCGCAGCCGGGGCGCGGAGGTCGGCACGAACAGGTCCATGTCTTTGCGGGTTTCCTCGTGAACGATGATCCCGATTTCGGGGAAGGAGTCGACGTACGCCGCGTTGGCGAAGCAATGATCGTGGTGCCAGTGCGTGTTCACGAGATAGCGCACCGGCCGGTCCGTCCACGTCCGGATCAGCGCGATGTCATCGCGGGCGGTGGGCGGCCAGTAGCCCGTGTCGACCACCACGACCTCACGCTCGCCGATGATGACGGTGGTATTACCCTGCGGAAAGCCGTTCGGCGCGGGCTCGTGGGCGATCACGTGGACGCCTTCTGCCAGGCGCGATGCCGCGGAGTGCGCGCGGGCCGGCGCGGCCGCCGCCGCGGCGAGCGCGAGGCATGCGAGGAGCGCGCCGCGCCGTCCGGACGGCCGGTCGATCGATGCAATGATCGATTCCACGAGTTGGAACATCACGGGCTCCGGGCGCCGCGTCTTGAACGTTCTTGCGGTCGAGAGTGTTATGAGCGGTACTGTCCCGGCGTTACGCCGACCACGCGTTTGAAGACCCGCGTGAAGTGGCTCTGGTCGGCGAACCCGACCTCGTGCGCCACCCGCGCGAGGGGAACCGGCCGGGCGAGCAGTTGCTTCGCGCGCTCGATGCGAACGCTGACAAGGAACTCGTGGGGCGGCAGGCCCGTCTCCTTCCGAAACGCGCGCAGGAGGTGGAACGGGCTCAATCCCGAGAGGTTGGAGAGGTCATCCAGCGACACCGTTCGCGCGTAGTTCTGCGCGAGGTAGTCCTTGATGGTGCGCACGACGCGTCTCTCGCGACCGACCGGCCGTGGCGCGCCGGCCTGCGCATGGCGTCCGATGAGGCAGCCTCCCAGCTCCATATGGAGGGACTGGCGGCGCAGCGGCGCGTCGTCGCCGAGCGAGTGCCAGAATCGGAGGAACACCGCCTCGAGGCGCTTGTCCCGCACCACCGTGCGCGCGAACAAGGGCGCGTCGGTCCCGCGCGAGAAGTCATCGCGCAGGCGCGCCATCGCTTCGGCGGAAGGATACAGGCTTCGGTAGCGCAGCGGCGCCGGACCGGCCGCGGCCCCGGTGTGGACCTCGCGCGGGTTGATCAGCACGAAGCTCCCCGCGGACGCTTCGTGCACGGTATCCCCGCACAGAAAGCGATCGACCCCCTGCTCGACCCACTGGATCACGTACCCGTCGTGCCAGTGCCGCGGGAACGAGTGGCGCACGAAGGTCGCCTGCATGCACTGCAGGTGGCGGAGATCCGGGATGCATCGGAATGTGGCCTGGTCGGAAGGTGGCATGGGTGTGTGCATGGGTTGTCGGACCGGAAACACGCTGGTGTACGACTTCGGGTGTCACGGAGTTCCCGGGGATTGCGGAGAAAGGCGGCAAGCATTGTAGTGGACCTCCCCCCCCGCGCGCGCTAGAGTCCCTCTCGTGAACGCGCGACGCGTCCTGACTCGCCTCATCATTCTCGGCGCCCTCTTCACCGCCGGCATCCTCGTATTCAACTTCGTTGTGATGCCCATGCTGGTGCACCAGAGCGGTGCCGTCATCGTGCCGGATCTGCGCAACTCGAGTGAGGCGCAGGCCACCCAGGCGCTTTCGCGGCTCGGGCTGAAGCTCAGCGTGGGCCGCTCCGAGCACAATTCGCAGATCCCGGG
>DASTOO010000039.1:0-8136 GCA_035762505.1 Candidatus Krumholzibacteriia bacterium | reverse complement strand
GGCGTACGTCAATCACTGGTATGAGGAGCTGCGCAAGAAGAGCACCATCGAGGATTTCCGCGACGCCTCGTAGGCGCACCGAGAACAGGGCGGAAGAAAAGAAGCCCGGCCGTTCGCGGCCGGGCTTTTCTCTGCGGGGGTCAGTCCTTCTTCTTCTCGGGCGGCTTCGATTCGCCCGACGCGCCTTCGATGCCGTCCTTCGCTTCCTGTGTCGCCTGGCGGAACTTGCGGATGGACTTGCCGAGCGCATCCGCGAAGTCCGGGAGCCGGCGCGGTCCGAAGATCAGGAGGACGATGACGAGGATGATGACCAGCTCGTTCCAGCCGATCGGCCCGAGAAACCCGAATACCATGACTCCTCCGCGCGCTACCAGAAGTAGCGCAGGAACAGGAACACGACGAAGATACCCAGCGCACTCATCAGGTTCACGCGCAACGAGAAGCCGAGCGTGAAGCTGAACACCACGAGGTCGACGTGGAGCGGACCCACGTGCAGGTCCGTCGCGTTGACGAACACGTCGCGAATGACCTTTCCCTCGGGAAGCACGAGACCCACGGCTTCGCCCACCACCGTTCCCACGATGATTCCCAGGAAGAGTATGAGCGTTACGAGCGCGAGCGGACGTCTACGGGGCGCCACCGGAGCCTCCCAAGGGTGATTCGCTGGAGAATAGGCGAGGCGGTCCCGCCGCGCCAAGCCCTTTTCACTCGTCTCCGCCCAGGCGCAGGCTGCGATAGTCCGCGCCGAGGATCAGCTCCACGTCGGCGGCGGCGTCCTTGCGGACCTGGACCGTCACGTTCCCGCAGCCGATGCGCTCGGCGAGGCGGTCCGCTTCCGCGCCGCGGCGGCGGACGATGACCACGGTCTCCTCGTAATCGAAGCGCTCCGCGTTCCCGACTTCCACCACCCGCACCTCCATCCGGCGCAGCGCGGCTTCCGCATCCGCCGCGATGCCGGGGACCCCGCTGCCGTTCCGGATCGCCACCGTCAGCTGCCGCCGTGTCCCGTCGGGCGCCTGGAAGAAGAGGCTGAACGTCACCGAGGCCGCGCACAGGACGAGGACGATGGTCGCCAGCGCGACGGCAACGCGCTGGCCGAGGCCTCCGCGCGCGGAACGGCGTGCCCGGCGCTTTCCCTTTCTTGCCGCCATCGCGTCTCCTCCCTATTCCGCCGCGAGCGCCGCCCGCAGTTTGTCGTAGGTTTCGTTCAGATCCTCGGACACCACGCGCGTCTCCCCCACCGACGACATGAAATTCGTGTCACCGTGCCAGCGCGGCACCAGGTGCATGTGGAAGTGCCCCGCGATTCCGGCGCCCGCGCTCCGGCCGAGATTCGCGCCCACGTTGACGCCGTCGGGCGCGTAGGCCGTGGTGAGGGCGCGCTCGCACTTCGCCAGCAGCATCATCAGCTCGGCGCCTTCCTGCAAGTCGAAGTCGCTCATCCGGTCCACGTGCCGGTTGCACACCACCATCACGTGTCCGGAGGTGTACGGAAAGCGATTGATGATGACGAACCAGCCCGTCCCACGCTCGAGAATCAGGTTGGCGCGATCGGCGGACTCGGCGGAAAAGCGGCAGAAGAGGCACCCTTCGCCATGTTCGCTCATAAGGTAGGTCGACCTCCACGGGGCGTACAGACGCCCCATCATGACGCTTCAGCGACGAAGCGGCGCACGGCTTCGAGCTCCTCCGGGTTGTTCACGCCCGCGACCTCGCGCGCGTCGTCCACGCGCCAGGCCGCGACGGGCCGCCCCTCGGCGTGCAGCAGGCCGACCACGTCCGTCAGGTAGTACTCGTTCTGCGCGTTGCGGCGCGTCACGCGCGCGAGCGCCGAGTACAACTCGGCCGCCTCGAAGCAGAACAGGCCGGAGTTGATCTCCCGGATGGCGCGCTCCGCTGGAGAGGCGTCCTTCTGCTCCACGATCCGTTCCAACCCGCCCGCTGCTCCGCGCACGATGCGCCCGTAACCGGCCGGGTCATCCACTTCAGCGGTGAGAACCGTGGCGGTCGCGCCCGCGCGGCGGTGATAGTCGATGAACGCGTCCACCGTTTCCGCGCGCAACCCGGGCACATCGCCGTTCAGAACCAGCACGCACCCGCTCCATCGCCCCAGCAAGGGTTCCGTCTGCATCACAGCGTGCCCCGTGCCCAGCTGTTCGTGCTGGCGGGCGAACTCCACGCCGGCGTCCCCGCACGCCCCTTCGACCCGGTCCGCCTGATACCCGGTCACCACCACCACCCGCCCCGGGGCGAGCCGCTTCACGCTGTCGATCACGTGGCGGATCATGGGACGCCCGCCGATCGCGTGCAGCACCTTGGGCAGGTCCGAGTTCATGCGCTTGCCCTGCCCGGCGGCCAGGATGACGACGGCGACGTCGCTGCGATTCTTCACGGGAGGTCCTTCACGCGCCATCAGCCCTGGAACAGCGGCGCGTCGGACACCACCGCATCCGCGCCCACTTCGAACACCATGTTGTCGATGAGCCGCGTCGTTCCGATCCACGCGGCGAGCGCGATTATAACGCGGCCTTCGAGACGCTCCAAAGGGGAAAGATCGTCGGCGCGGCGCGCCTCCACGTAGTCGATGCGATCGACGCCGGCGCCGCGCAGCGTTTCGCGCGCGGCTTCTTCGACCGCGCGCGCCCCGCGTGCCCCCGCCTCCAGCGCCGCGCGCGCCGCGGAGAGCGCGGCGTACAGGCCGGCCGCGCGCGGGCGTTCGGCGGGCGCGAGATAGGCGTTGCGCGAACTCATCGCGAGGCCGTCGGGCTCGCGCACCGTGCGGGCGAGGCGGATGTCGACCGGGTCGCCGAGCTGGCGCGCCAGCGCGCGCACGATCAGGGCCTGCTGCGCGTCCTTCTGGCCGAAGACCGCGACGTCGGGGAGCACGATGCGAAACAGCTTGGTGACCACCGTTGCCACGCCGCGGAAATGGCCGGGCCGGAAGCGCCCGCACAGGGGTCCGGCCAGCGGCCCCGGGTCCACCCACACCGTCTGGGGCTCGGGGTACATGACCGCGAGCGGGGGAACGAAGAGGACGTCGCAACCCCACGCTTCCAGGCGCGCCGCGTCGCGATCGAGGGTGCGCGGATACGCGGAGAGGTCCTCGCCCGCGCCGAACTGCGTCGGGTTGACGAAGATCGAGCACGCGACGAGCGCGTCGCCGATGCCGCGCGCCGCCTGCACGCACGCGCCGTGACCCGCGTGCAGCGCGCCCATGGTCGGGACGAACGCGACGCGGCGTCCCGCGCGCTGCGACGCAATGAACCCCCGCAGGGGCTCGATCTGGTCGAAGACGTGCATGGGAGGAAGACTACTCCGACGGGTAGCTGTGGTCGAGATCGGGGAAGCGCCCCGCCCGCACGTCGTCGATGTAGGCGGCGAACGCGTCCGACATGGCCCGGCCCAGCTCGGCGTAGCGTTTCACGAACCGCGGCGCGAAGTCCTCGTTCAACCCGAGGAGGTCGTTCACGACGAGCACCTGCCCGTCGCAATGGGGTCCGGCGCCGATGCCGATGGTCGGTATCGACACCGCTGCGGTGATCCGCTGGGCCACCGGCCACGGCATCCCTTCCAGCACGATGGCGAAGCACCCGCACGACTCGAGAAACGCGGCCTCCTCGACCAGTTCTCCGGCCGCGCGTGGATCGCGGCCCTGCACGCGGTACCCGCCGAACTGGTTCACCGACTGGGGTGTCAGCCCGATGTGCCCCATGACCGGAATGGCGGCGTCGACGATGGCGCGGATCGCCGTCTCCATGCGCCGCCCGCCTTCGAGCTTCACCGCCTCCATGCCGCCCTCCTTGACCAGGCGCCCGGCGTTGCGCACCGCGTCCTCCACCCCGGCCTGGTAGGTCATGAAGGGCATGTCTCCCACCGTCAGCGCCCGCGGCCGCGCGCGCGCGACGGCCCGCGTGTGGTGGACCATCTCGTCCATCGTGACCGGCAGCGTGTTCTCGTAACCGAGCACCACCATGCCCAGGCTGTCACCCACCAGGATCACGTCGACGCCGCAGCGGTCCTCGATGAGCGCGGTGGGATGGTCGTAGGCGGTGAGCACCACGATCTTCTCCGCCCTGCGCTTCATCTCGCGCAGGGTACGCACGGTGACCTTGGGGCGCCGCGTCATCGCGCCTCCCAGGACGGGACGTAGAACTCCGTGTTCACGACCGGCTCGGTGAGGCGCGTCAGCAGATCCATGAAGTGGCGCTCGTCGTTGACGAAGTCCATCGCGTCGGTGTTGACCACCAGCAGCGGGCCGGCCGCATAGTTGAAGAAGAAGTGGTTGAAGGCATCGTTCAGCGCGTCGAGGTAGTCGCGCGAGAGCGGGCGTTCGTAGTCGCGGCCCCGCGCCTGGATGCGGTCAAAGAGCACCTGACTCGAGGCCTGCAGGTAGACGGCGAGATCCGGCGGCGTGACCTTGGCCTCCAGCTCGGACGCGACCCGCTCGTAGAGGGCGAGCTCATCGTCGCTCAGGTTCACGTTGGCGAAAATGCGGTCGCGCGCGAAGACGTAGTCGAACACGGCCAGGTCCGCGAAGAGGTCGTGCTGGTTCAGCTGGAGCTGCTGCTTGTAGCGATTCATGAGGAAGACGAGCTGGGTCTGGAAGGCGTACGCGCCCGCGTCCTCGTAGAACCGCTCCAGGAAGGGATTGTCGTCGACGCGGTCCTCAACCATGCGGCCGCCGAGGCGTTTCACGATGAGGCGCGCCAGCGAGGTCTTGCCGACGCCGATGTTGCCCTCTATCGCGATGCGCGCGAAACCGCGTTTCAGGATGCCCCGGCGAATGTCGGCGTAGCTCACGTCCGCATCAACCCCGCGTGATCATCGACCATCCCCCCACCCGGACCACGACCGCGCCGGCGGGGAGGGCGCCCACGAGCTCGTCGATCGCGCGCCCGGTTCGCGGGCACCGGAAGTCCGGCGCCAGCTCCCGCAGCGGGTGCAGTACGAAACCGCGCCGGTGAAAGCGCGGGTGGGGCAGGACGAGGTCCGGAGTGTCCAGCACCTCGCCGGCGAACGAAATCAGATCCAGGTCGATCTCTCGGGATTCCCCGTGGCCGCCGGTGCGCCCCAGCTGCGCCTCGATCGATTTCATTCGCTGTAGCAAATCGGCAGGGCTGTGTAAAGGTGCAACTTCCGCGACCGCGTTGAGGAAGCGTGGTGCGCCGGGGATGCCTTCGGGATCGGATTCGTACAGCCCGCTCAGGCGGAGCAGGCGGGCGGCGCCCCGCTCGGGCAGGAGGCGGGCGGCGCGCAGGATGGTCTCCTCGCGGCGTCCCAGATTCGCGCCGAGCGCCACGTACGCGATGCGGAGCATTCGACTCCCCCGTCGGTCCGGCGCCCGGCGACGCGTCACATGACGGGCGCTTCGCGAACGAGACAGACCTCGACGTGCGAAAGGTTGTTGGGGAAAGGCAGGTTCAGCTTGCGCAGCTTGATCTCAACCCGCGACACGGGAAACGCCTCGACGATCGCGGCGCAGATCTCGTCGCCCAGCGCCTCGAGGAGCCGGTAACGCTTCTCGCCCCCGACCACTTCCATCACCTTGCTGTACACGGCCTCGTAGTTGATCGTGTCCTGCAGCGAATCGCTGCGGCACGCCGCGGACAAATCGCTGTGGATATCCAGGTCGATCTGGATCTTCTGCCCGACTTCGCGCTCCGCCGGCGATACGCCGTAGAAGCCGAAGACGGTGATGTCCTTCAATCGAATGATATCCGCCACGTGCGTTCCGTTATTGAACGGCGCCCGACACGTCCACCGACCGGATCCCGGGGGTCGGCCCGCCGGTGAAATCCGGAAAGTACAGGATGTTCCCCACGCCCCACGCCGGACTGAGCGACATGAGCGGGCGGTAGCTCGATGCGTCGCCCGCCGGCGACGACGCGGTGACCGGCACGGACGACGCCAGCGCACCCCCGGCCGTATCCATCATCTCCAGCCACGCCGAACCGGACCGGGTCACACGGAATACCATCCACTCCTCGTTCGGTGAGAACGCCACGTCGCGCACCAGGTCGCCCGGAATCGCCTGGTACTCGAGCGCCACTGCGCCCCCGGTAACCGAGTAAATCTGCATGACGGACTGCTCCTCGCTGTCCTTGCCGGTGGCGACCACGGCGAGCTGGTTCCCGGAGGGAGCCCACACCAGCTCCTGGATGGAAATCGGAATGCCCATCACCTCGTCGAGCGACGCGCCGCCGGCGTTCGTCGACATGAGGTAGAGCGTGTTGTCGCCACTCACGATGGCGAGTGTCGAAGCCACCGGATTCCAGGAACTCAGCGGGAATGCCGGCACGGCACCCGGACGCGTCGCGGTGATCGTCCCGCCCGTGTCCGTCAGCCGGACGACGCTCCCCGGAGCGGTATCCACGGTCGTGCCCGAAACCGGCATTCCGTAGATCTCCCACTGGGTCGAGCCGCCGCGGTCCGAGATGAACGTGAGCCAGTTCTGATCCGTGGAAAACGCGGGAAAGAAGTTCTTGTGGTTCGAGTGCGTGAAAGTCGCCCGGATGCGGGTCGGCCCCGCGAACCGGTACACGAACACGTCCACCGAGTCCAGCGACGAGGTGCCGGGATTTGTCACCGTTCCCTGGTAAGCGACGAGCTGGCCGTCGGGCGACACGGACGGATACGCGAACTGGTTGCGCCGCGTCGAATCGAACGCGGCGAGGTCCTGGCTGATGCGCTGCATCGTGCCGAGCGTGAGATCGCCGACGTAAATCTGCCGCGGGCGGGGGTTGGCGGTGGCGACACCGAGCGACTCGGGGGCGTTGACGCTCGTCGCGTGCACCTCGAAGGACGCGTCGGGCGAATACACCAGCTCGAAGCCGGTCGGCCGCACTGGGGCCACCGCGTCGGATGCAACGCCGCCGGCGTACGAGAACACCTCGACGCCCAGGTCGGCATCCGGCGAGCGCCGGTAGTAGAAATCGGCGCCGTTCGCCTTCATGCGGACCGCGCCCGCCTCGCTGGTGACCAGGAGGGCTGTTGCGCCGACGAAAACCTCGGCCTGCGCCGTGACGCTCCCCGCCGCGTTGGTGGCCTTCACGGAAACGGTGTAGAACCCGCCCGTCGCGGGCGCGACCCAGCGCACCGTCATCTTGTTGTCCTCGACGAAGGTGCCCCCGTCCGCGGTCCACTTCGTGCTCGGAATGTCCCCCACGTTCGCCGAGCTGGACCGGATGTCCGCGGTCAGGGCCACCGTGTCCTCCGGCGCCGCCGCCTTGGGCGAGACGATGATCTCCTGGACGCGCAGCGGGGTCGACGGCGTCGAAACCGTGTCGTCCGTCTTGTCGTCGTCGCACGCCGCCACCGTCGCCACCAGGGCGGCGAGACACAGCAGACGAACCGATTGAACCGTCGTTTTCAAGCGCAAACCTCCACTACTGGACCGCGTATACGAGGTCGGCCGAGAAGCTCGTCCGACTCTGTCGCAAGGAAACGGAAATGCGCACCTGGGGTGGGGTTATCCTGCCTGTACGATACCCGGAGGCGCCCGGCCGTTCAAGGGATTTTTGTCGGCCGTGGCGGCGATTCCCGTTTCCGCGGGCGGGAGCGCCCCGCAAACGAACGCGCCGCCGGGGAGGCCCGGCGGCGCGTCGCGAACGCCCTGGAATCAGGAACGATTCCGCGTCTAGTACATGTCGCCCATGCCGGCGCCGGGACCGCGGTGCGCCGAAGCCTTGTCCTCTTCCGGAATGTCGGTCACGACGCATTCCGTGGTGAGGAGCATGGCGGCGACACTGGCCGCGTTCTGGAGCGCGCTGCGCGTCACCTTGGTGGGGTCGACGATGCCGGCCTTGAACATGTCGACGTATTCGCCGGTGGCGGCGTTGTACCCGATGTTGTCGGCCTGCTTCAGCACGTGCTCCACGATGAGCGAGCCCTCGGCACCCGCGTTGACGGCGATCTGACGGAGAGGTGCCTCCAGCGCGCGACGCACGATGTTCACACCGATCGCGGCGTCACCCTCGAGCACGACCTTGTCGAGCACCTTTGCACTGCGAAGCAGCGCTATCCCGCCACCCGGG
Organism: Candidatus Krumholzibacteriia bacterium; assembly: GCA_035762505.1. Taxonomy (GTDB): domain Bacteria; phylum Krumholzibacteriota; class Krumholzibacteriia; order WVZY01; family JAKEHA01; genus JAKEHA01. The sequence goes on along the minus strand of DASTOO010000039.1, from coordinate 103 downwards.
ACGATGCCCTCTTCCATTGCAGCGCGAGTCGCTTCCTTGGCGTCATCGACGCGGGCCTTCTTCTCCTTCATCTCGACTTCGGTCGCCGCGCCGACCTTGATCA
>DASTOO010000038.1:0-10670 GCA_035762505.1 Candidatus Krumholzibacteriia bacterium | reverse complement strand
GCATCCTCGAAGGACGCACGCTCAACGGCCTCGGCACCACCCACCAGCAGATGCAGGACGTCGCGACGTCGGTCGACTACTACCGGCAGGCCATCGAGCTCCGCCGCAGGACCGGCGACCTCTCGGGTCTCGGCACGTCGCTCACCTATCTCGGTCACACCTACAACACCGCGGGCCGGTTCGTGGACGCGCGCAACGCCTACGAGGAGTCGCTGCCGATCCTGGAGTCGCTGGGCAACGCGCGGCAGATGGTGGAGCTGTTGAGCGGCATCGCGCTCCTCAACAACGAAATGGCGCGCACGGAGGAGTCCAACGCCGCCTACCAGCGCGCCATTGCGCTCGCGTCCGCCAACCAGCTCGGCGCGGTGGAGGCGGTGTGCCGGCGGAACCTCGCCGAGAGCTACCGTCGCCAGGGTCGCTACAACGAGGCCATCGACGAGGTCGACCACGCGATGGAGCTCCTCGCCGCCAATGCCAACCCGGACGAGGAAGCGCTCGCGTACCTCACGCGCGGGATCACGTCGATGAACATGGGCGAGCTGGACGACGCGCGCGACGACCTCCTGCGCTGCGCGGAGCTCGCGAAGTCGCTGGAGAACTCCGAGGTCGCGATCCTGGCGCAGCTGAACATCGGGCACCTCTACCAGGAGCTGGGCGCGTTCGACCGCGGACTGAAGGCGGGGGACCAGGCGAAGCAGCTGGCCGAAGCGGCCGGCAACGCGCGGCTGTACCGCGAGGCGATGGCGCTGCGCGGCAACCTGCTCCTGGTCCTGCGGCGCTATGACGAATCCCTCGCGTCGTGGCAGGAAGCGCTCGCGCAGGACGAGCACGACCAGGCGGAGAGCTACGTGCTGGTGGACCGGGCCTCCATCGCCGCCGTGCACGTGGGGCGCGGGGAGGTGGCCGCGGCGCGCGCGCAGTTGCGCGAGCTGCTCCCGCAGGCGCGCACGGCGGGCCGGTCCGACGTCGAGCTGATCGCCCTGTTCGCGATCGGGCAGTCATTCGAGCAGGAGAACCCGGACAGCGCCGTTTACTACTACGAGCAGGGCCTCGCCGGCGTCGAGGCCTTCGGCGGCGATACCCGCGACGCGGAGCTCCAGACCGGTTTCTTCTCCGGGACGCGCCGCTTCTACTACGAGGAAGTCACGCGCTTCTGTGCGCAGACCCACCTCGCCACCGGTGACCCGGCCTGGTCGGCGCGCGCGTTCGCTACCATCGAGCGCGCCAAGGCGCGTGGTCTCGTCGACCTGCTGCAGTCGCGCGCAGCGGAGCGCACCTCGCCGGAGGAGGCGCAGGTGCTCGACGCGCTCTATTCCCTCGACCCGGCGGGCGCGGACTACGCGGGCCGGCGCGGGGCGCTCGAGAAGCAGCACGCGGACCTGCGCCGCGCGCGGGTTCGTACCGAGATGGGCTCGCTCGCGGACGGGCCCGCCATCGTGGACCTGGACGCCGTCGCGCGCGAACTCCCGAAGAAGACCGTGCTGCTGGAATACGCCCTCGGTGATTCGGCTTCGTTCCTGTGGGTGATCGATCGCGACACGCGCAGCCTGGTGGAGCTGCCTGCGCGCGCCGTCATCGATGTGGAAGTGCGTCGCATGCGTGACTCCCTGTCGCGGCTCGAGGGCGGCGAAGCGGCGTTCCTCATCTCGTCGCGCAAGCTCTACACGATGCTGGTGGCGCCGGCGGCCGCGCGTGTGGCAAAGGCCGGGACGGCGATCATCGTGCCGGACGGCGTGCTCTTCGAGCTCCCCTTCGAGGCCCTCCTCACCGCCGACCCCGCCGCCGGCGCGGCGTGGAAGGACCAGCCGTACCTCGCCCGCGGCGTGGCGACGCTCTACGCGCCGTCCGCCACCGTGTACCACTCGCTCCGGAATCGCGGCGACGGACGCGAGTACGGGCTGGAACTCTTCGCGGCGGGCAATCCGGACTTCGCGGCGCTCGACATGCACGGCGCCGCGCCGCTCGCGCCGCTTCCGTTCGCGGACGCGGAAGTGGCGGCCATCGGGGCGCGCGTCAAGGATTCGAAGAAGCGCGTCGTCACCGGGGCCGCCGCGTCGGAGGCGGCGGTCAAGCAGGAGTTGCAGAACGGCTCGCCGCGCGTGGTCCACCTGGCGACGCACGGCCTCGTCGACGCCACCGAGCCGAGCCGTTCGAGCGTCGCGCTCTCCCCGGGCGGGAACGAGGATGGTTACCTGCACACGCTCGAGATCATCGGGATGCCGACACGCAGCGGCCTCGTGGTCATGTCCGCGTGCGAATCCGCGCGTGGCAAGGTGTCGCGCGGCGAAGGCGTCGTGGGACTGAACCGGGCGTTCCTCGCCGCGGGCGCGCGGTCGGTGGTGGCCAGCCTGTGGGCCGTGTCGGACGAGTCCACCGCCGAGCTGATGAGGGTTTTCTACGAGCAGATGCTCGGAAAGAAGAAGTCGGCCAGCCGCTCGCTCAACGAGGCGCGGCTGGCCCTGATCCGGAGCGGGACGTACTCACACCCGTTCTACTGGTCGCCGTTCATCGTGACAGGCACGGAACGGTCGCCGTGGTGACGTGGCAGGTCGGCGCGAAGAGAGAGAGGATCGTATGAAGAAGACGATGGTGACTCTGATGGGGTGCGTGCTCGTGGCGCTCGCGGTCGACGCGGCCGTGGCGACGCAGGTCGTACGGCGAACGCCGCAGGAGCTGGCGCGGGAATCGGCGCTCATCGTCGACGGGACCGTGACGGGCGTGCGCTCGTACTGGAACGAGGATCACTCGAAGATCTTCACCGAGGCGACGGTCGCGGTGGGGTCGACCTACAAGGGCCGTGGCGGGAACACGCTGCGCGTCGTGCAGCCGGGTGGTGTGGTGGGGAACGTGCGCATGACCGCCCACGGCGCGCTCGGCTGGAGCCGCGGCGAAGAAGTGCTGCTCTTCCTCGAGCCGTCGGTGCCCGGCGCGTTCCAGGTGGCGGGCTTCTCCCAGGGCAAGTACGCCATCGAGCGCGACGCGCGCACGGGCAAGGCGTTCGTGCAACAGGCGCTCCCGGCCGACATGGAAGGCGCAGCCGCGCCCGCGCAGGCACAGCGGCTCACGATCGAGCAGTTCATCAATCAGGTTCTGCCGCAGGAATGATCGAGTAGAGAGAAGGAAGGGCCGAGCATGACGACCCGAATCCGCTGGATGATCGCGATGGCTGCGCTGCTCCTCGTGAGCGCGCTCAATGTGCAGGGCTTCATTCCCGACGATGCCGACGGCGACGGCGTTCCCGACTCGGTGGACGCCTGTCCCGCCGAGGACGCCTCCCGATTCGACCGGGACGGCGACGGATGCATCGACGACGCCATCGGCGCGCGACACGTCGAGTACTGGGGTGATGCGGCCGTCACGTATGTGATCAACTCCAGCGGCGCTCCGGGCGTCTCGGGCACGGCCGACAACGACGCGATCGTCGCGGCCTTCGACGCGTGGACGTCGATTCCGGGAACGGAACTCGCGGTGACCTACGGCGGAACGACCGCGCAGGAGACCGCCGACGGTCTCGACCAGGTGAACCTGGTGACGTTCGTCGACAACGTATACCCGTTCGGGCTGTCGACGCTCGCGGTCGGGCTGTCCACCAGCTTCGAGAGCGACACCCTCATCGCGGGCCGCGTCTGGCGCAAGGGCGAGATCTTCGACGCCGACATGCTCTTCAGCCCGACCAAGACGTTCCAGGTCGGCGGCGGCGGGCCGGGCATCGACATCCAGAGTGTCGGGGCGCACGAGGCGGGCCACCTCCTCGGCATCGCGCACACCGCGGTCAGGTCGGCGACGATGTTCTACGTCCTGCCGCAGGGACTCGCGGCGCGCTCGCTCACCGGCGACGACGAGCACGTCTACTACAAGGGCTATGCGTCGGCCGCCTCTCTCTCTGCCGCCAGCCGTCTCAGCGGCGTGGTGCGCAACGGCCAGACCAGCCTGCCCGTCGGCGGCGCGCTCGTGTTTGCGATCGACGCGGGCACTCCGTTCGACACGGCCGCGTGCGAGATCACGCTGCCGGACGGGACGTTCGACTTCGCGGGGCTCCCGAACGGGAGCTACTTCGTGTCGATCCATCCCCTCGACGGCACGTCGGCCATCGGCTTCCTCGCGGCGGGGAACGTGAGCGAGTTCGTCGCGTCCTACGTGGACACCGACTTCCTCCCCGAGTACTACGACGCGGCCGAGTCCAACGGCGACGAAGCAGCCGACAAGACGGCGATCGCGGTCAGCGCGGGCTCCACGGAGACGATCGAGATCGTGACCAACATCGACGGCACGCCGCCCACGGTGGTCGACATCACGCCCGCGTCGGGGACCCCGGACGCGGCCATCGACGGCGCCTACCTGGTGAGATTCTCCGAGCGCGTCGACGTCGAGACGCTGTCGGATGCGTTCTCGTTCCGCCAGGACGGCACCGGCATCGGCGGGACCCTCTCCGTCCTTCGCGACGACTCGGTGATCGTGTTCACCTCGTCGGCGCCGCTCGCGTTCGCGACCGCCTGCACGCTGCGAATCGACACCGACCTCAAGGACCGCGCGGGCAACGCGCTCGCCGCGGACTTCGTCGCCACCTTCACCACGGAGACCGAGCCGCCGTTGAGCATCTCGAGCCTCGCGCCCAACAAGGGCGTGCCCGGCACGACGCTCGTGATCAACGGCCGCGGGTTCTCGGCGAGCCCCGAGCCGACGGTCGACTTCAACGGCACGCCCGCGAGCGTACTGCGCGTCGATCCGGCGCGCCTCGTCGTGCTGGTGCCGGAGGGCGTCACCAGCGGCAACGTCACCGTCACCAATCCGGACCTGGCGGTGAGCAACGCCCTGGTATTCACCGCGCTCTCCGACACGGAAATCGCGCGCGGCTACGAGAGCGGCACCGTGAATCTCGCGGGCCTGCCGCACGCGATCGCGCTCTCGCCCGACGGCGCGTACGCGTACATCGCGGCCACGGGCGGCGTCGAGGCCGTCGTGGTGGATGCCGGCGTGAGCGGATACCTCACCCGGCAGCTCATCGCCGACCCCGCCACCTTCACCGACATCGCGGTGACGCCGGACGGCAAGCGCGCCTACGCGGTGAGCCCGCAGGCCGCCGAGATGATCGAAATCGTCTCCGACCCGACCGCCGGACTCCTCTTCAACACCATCATCGCGTCGCGGCCTCTCAACGCGAGCCCGCGCGGCGTCGAAGTGGATCCGTTCGGGTACCGCGCGTACGTCTCGACCGACGCGGCCGAGGTGCAGGTGTGGGACATCCGCCTCGGGAGCCCGAGCTACCAGCAGCAGGTGGGCGTGCTCCACTCGCCCGACGGCATTCCGCTCGCGGGTGCGATGGCGGTCACACCCGACGGCACCCGCCTGCTCGCGCTGGGGGGTTCGGGCGAGGTGTTCTTCTACGAACTGGGACCGGACACGCTCGTGGACCGCGTCTCGGTAACGCTCGACCCGCGCGCCGTCGCCATCGACCCGCAGGGCGAGCGCGCCTACGTCGCGCACGTGGACGGCACCGTCTCCGTCGTCAGCATCGGCGGCGGCGCTCCGTTCTTCGTGCAGGGAATCGCCACCGGCGGCTCGCTGCGCGGCCTGGACACGACGCCGGCCGGACTCTATCTCTATGCGACCGATCGCGCGGTGGACAACCTCAAGATCGTCGACCTCGACGAGACGCACGCCACCTTCCGCAGCGTCATCGCGACGGCACCCATGCCCATGAATCCGGTGGATATCGTCCTTTCTTCGGACGGCGCCCAGGCCTTCTCGATCCTGCAGGGCGACCTCCCGGGTGTCGCGGCGCGCATGGTGGTCACGACCATCGGCCAGGGGCCGACGATTCTCAGCATGGTCCCGCGGGCCGGCCAGCCCGGCACCCAGGTGGTCATCACCGGGACGCAGCTCACGATCGACGGCTCGCTGAGCGAAGTCGACTTCAACGGCGCCGTCGCCGTCGCGCACCGCACGACGCCCACGGAGATCATCGTGGCGGTACCGCCCGGCGTCACCAGCGGTCCGGTGACCGTGCGCGCCGCCGACCCCGGCAACCCGGACCAGGTCTCCAATGCGTTTTCCTTCGAGGCGATCGGGCCGGTGAGCCCGTCGTTCCTGCGCGAGGCCGCCACGCTCGATTTCCCGAGCTCCGGCGCGTTGTTCTGCGACTACACCATCTCGCTGGTGGCGTTCTCGCCGGACGGCAGTTACCTGTACTCGGCATGCGGCGGCAGCGATTACTGCTTCGTGTTCGATATCCGGCCCGAGAGCCCCGACTTCAACCAGATCGTGGGGAGCTTCTACTTCGGCCCCGCGATTGCGACCGACGTCGCCATCACCGCGGACGGCAAGATGTCCATCTGGGCGGCCGATTTCGCGATCAAGACGTTCTACTGCGACCCCAACGACCCGCGCTTCGGAACTCCCGGACCGACCCTCGATTACGGCGAGTTCCTGGGCGGTGCCACGTTCGTCGGGACGAGCCCTGACAACCGCACCGCGATCATTCTCGACAGTTCGTCCTACATGATCGTCGACGCCACCGGACTGTCGGAGGGGGTGAAACCGGTCGTGGTGGACCAGGTGTTCCCGTTCGCCATCGGCGAGGACATCGTGTTCCATCCCACCGGGCGCGCCGCCTTCATGATCAACGTATCGACGCCGCCGGCGGTCATCGTCCACAACACCGACCCGCAGAGCCCGGGTTTCGGGAGCGGCACGATCATCCCGATCTCGGCCGGCCCGTCGTCGATCGACGTGTCGCGCGACGGAAAGTACGTCTACGCATACTGCGCCGATCCCTCGCCGAACCACGCTCTCACCATATACAAGATCAACTGCGAGCAGCCCGACAGCTGCTTCGTCGAGTCGAACTGTCTGATCGGAATGAACAACACGGCGTGGGTGTCGAGCAACAACACCATCCGCATCGCGCCGCAGGGGAACTATGCGATCCGCACCCAGCAGAACACGGGCTTCATCGAGTGGGACCCCGCGTGCCCCCTGGAGGTCATCTCGCGGACGCTGACCTCGAACATCGCGAACGAGTACTACTTCACGCCCGACGGCCGCCGCATCTACTCGGCCAGCGCGGGCACCAACACCTACAAGATGTATGATTTCCTCGCCGCCTCCGAGATCGTGATCGCATCCGGGGACAGCCAGAACGGTGTCGCGGGAGAGCTGCTCCCGGCGGTGATCCGCGTGCAGGTGAGCGGTCTCAACCCCGGCGCGCCGATGGACGGGGTTCCGATCACGTTCACCGCGAACAACAACGGGTCGCTCCTCACGGCCGACGGTTTCAAGACGGAGACCATCGTCGCCACCGACGTCGCGGGTTTCGCCGAGATCAAGTGGAAGCTCGGCGATCTCGGGGCCAACACCGTCACGGTGTCGGCGACGGGGCTGACGGGCGCCCCCTTCAACTTCGTCGCAACCGCGGGCGCCGATCCGAGCACGCTCCCGCTGGCGCTGGCCGAAGTCATTCCGCTGAACGGCACCGCCGACGTGAGCCCGACGACGGCGCTCCTCGCCACGTTCAGCCGCGCCGTCGACCCGGTGAGCATCGGCGCCTCGACGCTGTACCTGCGCAACGCCGCGACCACCACCACCGTGCCGGCGACCTGGGGTTTCACCGATTCCAACCGCAAGGTGTCGCTGACGCCGTCGGCGGCGCTGAGCCTCGGCACCGTGTACGAGCTCGTGCTCACCGCGGGCGTCGCGGCGGCGAACGGCGGCGGGGCGCTGACCAATCCGGGGACGTCCGCGTTCACGACGCTGGCCGCGGTGCCGCTGCACCTCGCGTCGGTATCGCCGCCGAGCGCGCTGCCGGGTGTGAGCATCACCATCGCCGGGACCGGCTTCGACGCGACGCCGGCGAACAACACCGTGCTCTTCAATGACGTGGAGGCGACGCCGGTGTCGGGCGGGCCGGGATCGCTGGTCGTCCGGGTTCCGGCCGATGCCTTCCCGGGGACGATCCGCGTGGTCACGGGTCCCGACACCTCCAACGAGCTCGCGTTCGTGGTGTTGTCGCCGAACACATCGCCCATCGACGAGGTCATTGCCACCATCAGCGCGGGCAGCGGTGCGAAGAGTTGCGCGGTGTCGCCGGACGGCGCCCTGGTATACACCGTGGGCACGGAAGGCGACGTCGTGATCCCGATCGACGCGGAAGCTCTCACGACGTTCAGCGCGATCCCGGTGGGCGACCAGCCCGTCGCCATCGTGGTGCATCCGAACGGACGCGTCGCCTATGTCGCGAACTTCAACTCGGGCAGCGTGTCGGTGATCGACATCGATTCGGAGTCGCTGACGTTCAACACCGTCATTCAGACCATCCTGGTCGGCAGCAATCCGGCCGACCTCGCGGTCGATCCGGACGGAAGCCGGCTCGTGGTTGCCAACGCCGGCTCCGGGGACATCAGCATCGTCGACGGGGACTTGACGAGCCTCACCTACCACGACGTGCTCGCCACCGTTCCGACCGGCTCGGGGGCGAAGAGCGTGGCCGTGTCGCCCGACGGGACGATCTACGTCGGCACCAACACCGGCTTCGCCGTAATCGACGAGTCCAACTCGGTGCTGCTCACCGTGCCCACGGGCTCCGGCGGCAAGAGCGTCGCGGTGTCGCCCGACGGTGCGTTCCTGTTCGTCCTCACCGACGACGGCGACGTGCTCGTGGTCGACATCCAGGATGGGAGCGCGTCCGAGAACGAGGTGCTCCTGACGGTCCCGAGCGGATCGGGCGGGCGCAGCGTCGCCGTCTCGGGCGACGGCACCCTCCTCTATGTGATCCCGGAGGTCGGCGACGAGGTGCTCGTGTACGAGATCGAGGTGATCGCGGGCGTCTCGGTGCTCGATCCGGATGCGGCGACGCCGTCGTTCACGGTCACGGCGTCGATCATCGACACGCTCGAAGTCGGACCGGAACCGACCGACATCGCGATGGATCCGAGCGGGTCGGGCGCGTTCTACGTCGTCAATTCCGGCGACGCGACGATCTCGGTCTTCGGACTGCCGCCCGGCCCGGTCGCCGCGGAGATCGTGGTGACGCCGCAGACGCTGAACCTGCAGTCGGGAGGGAAGTACGTGGGGGGCTCGATCGAGCTGCCGTTGCCGTACTTCGCGCAGGAGATCGTTCTGTCGTCGGTGCGGTTGCAGGAGACGATCCCGATGGTGGCGGGGACGGAGTCGTACGGGGATACGGACGGCGACGGGATCGACGAGCTGCAGGTGAAGTTCGACCGGGCGGCGTTCCAGGTGGTGCTGCCGCAGGGAGAAGCAGTGCCGGTGACGATCACGGGCATGGCGCGGGGCCGGGCGTTTGCGGGGGAGGACACGATCCGCACGACGCGTCCGACGGTGACGCACCCGCACGCGGCGGTGGGACCGGGTCAGGCGACGTACATCGCGTGGACGAACCCGTCGGGGCCGTCGGCGGAGAAGGCGGACGTGCACGTGTCGCTGGACGACGGGTCGACGTGGGAAGCGGTGGCGGTGCAGGTGGGGAACACGGGGACGGTGGCGTGGACGGCGCCGGCGGGCTTCTACGAGCAGTGCCGGGTGATGGTGACGCTATGGCGCAACGGGGACGTGTACGGGCAGGGGATGAGCCAGGAGGCGTTCGTGATCACGATGCCGTTGCCGACGCGGCTGAAGGCGTTCGACATCGCGGTGGAGGAGGGTGCGGCGGTGTTGCGGTGGGAGACCGGTGTGGAGATCGGGATGGAGGGGTTTGCGGTGGTGCGGTCGGAGTCGGAGCTGGGTGTGTACCAGGCGATGACGACGGAGACGATCCGAGCGAGCGGGGAGGCGACGGGAGGCCGCTACGAGTACCGGGACGAGGGAGTGGCGGCGAACCGCACGTACTGGTACAAGCTGCAGGAAGTGACGGCGGACGGGTTGGGGATGGAGTTCGGGCCGTACCGGGTGGAGTACCGGCTCGCGTACGGGCTGGAGCAGAACGTACCGAACCCGTTCAATCCGACGACGACGATCAAGTACGCGCTGGCGGCGGACGGGCCGGTGCGGCTGACGATCTACGACGTGAGCGGCGCGCGGGTGCGGGAACTGGTGAACGAGCGCCAGCGCGCGGACGTGTACCGGGTGGCGTGGGACGGGAGCAACGACCACGGCGAGCGGGTGGCGAGCGGGATGTACTTCTACAAGCTGGTGGCGGGCAAGTACACCCAGACCCGCAAGATGATGCTGCTCAAATAATGCCTGCGTTCCGACGGGAAACCGACCGGGCACGCACACAGCGATTCGTCCGAGCGCTCCGGCTGGCTCTCGCTGCCGGGGCGCTCGCGCTTTTCTGGGCACCAGCCTTCGCGCGCGACGGCACCGGGCCGTTCTCCACGCTTCCCCCGCCGTCTCCTTTCGCCGGGTCGTCCGGCCCCCGCGGCGACCGGTTCTTCGCGGGTGACGACGTCCGCGTGAGCCAGTCTCCGGAAGAGGCACTGGCGGAAGTCACCCTCGACGTCAACCCGCTGAACCCCGCGAACCTCGCCATCTGCGGCTACGCGCGTGATCTCAAGTCGATGAGCACGTTTCACTCGTTCGACGCCGGGCGCACGTGGGCCCACGTGCCGGTGGGCCACGCGCACGACGGCCTCGGCCCCGACGTCGATCGCTTCGACCCCACGCTCGCGTTCGACGCGCGCGGGTTCCTCTACGTCGGCTACGGGGCGCGCGTG
>DASTOO010000037.1:0-2892 GCA_035762505.1 Candidatus Krumholzibacteriia bacterium | reverse complement strand
CGCGTACTCCCAGTCGGATCACGACGAGAAGTGGCGAAACTTCTTCATCGGCGCCCTGGTCGTCACGTACACCGCCAATATCATCGACGTCCTCATCTCCGAGCCCGACACCGGGGAGGTCCAGCGGGACCCGGCCGTGTCGCTCGAGTGGTCCGGCGACGAAGTGCGCCTGGTCCGGACGATTCGTTTCTAGGAGTCCGAAACCGATGCGAACTCACTCGAGGCTCATACGCGTTCCCGCCGTCGCCGTGTTGCTGGTCGGCCTGCTGCTGGCGGTGGCCGGCTGTCCCAAGCACGAGAACTTCCCGCAACCGCTGAACGTGCAGTCGGTGCCGACACCCGACAGCCTCGTCATCACCAGACCTGACCCGCAAGGGACCGACTACGATTTTGCCTGGTACGTCACCGACCCCGAGGCGGTGGTGGACCACGTGCGCATTTACTTGCTGGGGGAGGGCTTCGTTCCCGACGAGCTGATCGCCGAGACGAGCGACAACCCCTTCAAGGCGAGCTTCGCGACCGCGGCTACCGGTCTTCGATTCGCGGTGTCGGCGGTGAGCACCGAGAACGTCGAAGGTGCTCGGCGCGTCGCCGTCGCTCCGTGATAACGCGCTTATAATAAAGCTATTACGGCGCTCACCTGGCGTTGTGCATCATGGGCCTGGTTCCCGGACCGCCCATGGTACGATCTGTGCACTGCCTGAGCGCACCCCGTGATCCCCGGGGTGCCTGGGTATGCAGGCAACCATCCGAATACCGGGTTACGACTCACTCGAGCAAATCGCCGTCGGCGGGATGGCGGTCGTTTTCCGGGCCCGCAAGCTCTCCCTCAAGAAGACCGTGGCCATCAAGGTCCTGCTCCCGGACCTCGCGGCGGACGCGCGCTTCGTTTCCCGCTTCCAGCAGGAGGCGGAGGCCGCGGCGCGCGTGCAGCACGAGAACATCGTCAACGTCCTCGACTACGGGCACGAGGGCGGCTCCTATTACATCGTGATGGAGTTCTACGACGGGCGGACCGTCGAAGAACTCCTCCGCGACCAGGCCCGGCTCCCGGTGGACATCGCGCTCGGCATCGCGCTCCACGTGGCCGCCGGCCTCGACGCGGCACACGCGGAGAATCTCGTCCATCGCGACATCAAGCCGGCCAACATCATCCTGACACGGCAGGGCGCGATCAAGATCGCGGACTTCGGGCTGGCCAAGGACGTCGAGAAGGCGACGCTCATGACCCACGCCGGCAAGGTGGTAGGAACGCCGGCCTACATGTCTCCCGAACAGACCCGCGGCGAGCCGGTTGAGCGATGCAGCGACATCTTCTCGCTGGGCGTCGTGCTCTACGAAATGCTCGCGGGAAAACGGCCCTTCGAGGGCAGCAGCTTCTCGGAGGTGATCGACCGCATCCAGTCCTTCGAACCGCCCTCACCGGGCTCGCTGAACCCGCAGGTCGACGCCGCCATCGAGGCCATCGTCACGCGCATGATGGCCAAGTCGCAGGCCCAGCGCTTCCGGCTCATGTCGGAGGTCGTCGCGGCGCTCGAAGCCGTGGTGGCCGCGCACGAATTCCGCGTCGACCGCCGCGTCCTGAAGGAGTACTTCGACGACCCCGCGGCCTACACTGCCTCCGCGCGCTCCGAGGCGTCCGCCGCCGGCGTGCGCGGCCTCTTCGGACGATTCGCGGAGCGGCTGGGAAAGGGGCCGGTGGCGGCGATCGAGGCCGATGCCGGGAAGCGACGCGAACAGGCGGAGGTCCTCGATCCCGATCTGGACTACCGGGTAACGCTGCTCGCCATCGATCGCAAGATGGAGACGCCGGATTCCTTCGCACTGAAGCTCGCCATGCGTCTCAAGGCGCCCGTGCCGCGCATGCGCTCGCTCGCTTCGCGCACACCCTGCATCCTCGTGGAGCGTCTGCCCTACAAGAAAGCGCGATGGCTGGTCTCGGTCGTGAAGGAACTCGGCGGCGAGGCCCGCATGGACGCGATCCGCGAGCGCGGCCGCCTCGTCGATCCGATTCCTGAGCCGCCACCGGCCGAGCCCGCGGCGTCCGCGCGCGTGGCGTCGCACAAGCCGGCACGTTCGCGGCGCCTGCCCGGCGGCGCCGTGGTCTGCCCCAGTTGCGGCTGGGAGGCGGACGCGGACGCGAGGTTCTGCTCGATGTGCCACCACAACTTCAACAAGACGGACAAGATCGATGTTCGCTCCCTGCGGCACGCGGGCTTCGAGGATCCCTTCGAGAATCCGCTGCTGTACGAATCCGAGGGCAATCGTCCCGGGGGCCGCCTGCGGGGACTCCTGGCCGCGATTCCCGCGAAGGTCATCGTCGGCGCCGGCGCCGCGTTGCTCCTCCTGCCGATCGTTGTTCTCCTGATGATGAGCCGCTGAGTCAGCGGCCGAAGAGATCGCCCGGGGTCGCGCTGTCATCCCGGGCCTCGGTCGTCGTTTCCGCGAGGCGGGGGTACGCGCGGCGCAGCACGGCCGGAGCCGGCGGTCGCGCTCCCGTGAGGAGTGCTCCCAGCTCGAAAGCGTTCGCCGGAGCCTGCCCGCGAAAGTGGTTGTTGAGCACCACGAAGACGCGGGTGCTTTCCGTGGCGGCGCGCCGGATCACCTCGGCCCATGAAGAGAGCTCGGCGGCGCTGTAGAGATAGTCGTAGCGCGCGTCGCGCCCCACGTCCGCGCCGAACCAGTTGCGGTAGTTGCGCCCGTGAAATCGGAAATACGCACCCGCCGGCCCAGCGCGGAAGCGGAAGGGAGGACGCGATTCTCCGATCACCGGTTGGTCGATGCCGCACACGGCGACACCGTGGCCGGCGAGGAACGAGTCCGCCTCGTCGCTGTCCCAGCTTCCGTGCCGCACCTCCACGGCGAGGGGCAGCGGGCGCAACGCGGGGACGA
>DASTOO010000036.1:0-2597 GCA_035762505.1 Candidatus Krumholzibacteriia bacterium | reverse complement strand
CGGTCCGCGCTGAACGCGCGTTCGGTCCGGATGAAGACAACCGCCGGCCGGACCTTCTCGGCCACGTCCGCGAACACCGACGAGCCGTCGGCGCGCACCGTGGTGCTCCGATCGGGAGGCGCGGCCGTGACCGGGGTCAGCGCCGCAGCGACCGCGAGCGTGCAAAGGGACAGGCCCACTACCCGAACGAAGGAATTGAGATTCATCTGCTGTTCGTCTCCCGTGTGTTGTTTCAACCGCCGCATCAATCGTGCCGGCGGCGGCGTTTCGTGGCGCTCCGCGTCATTCCGCGCGGATGCTGCACATGGTCCAAGGGCGCGGCAACCAGCCGCCGTAACCCGGATTTGTGGCAGGGGGTTCGGACTGAAGGGCGATTCTCGGAGGTTTTCGATGCACTCTCGACCAGTGCATTGAGAAGTCTACCCGGGATTTCCGGGCATGTCAACCTTCCGTTGCTCGCACCGTCACGGGAACCGTCATTTTCCCAACAGGTTCCGCACAGTCCCCCAGGCCACCACCCAATGACACCCTTTGTACGCGGACGCCCGGCCCAAGGTTCCTGCGTGCAAGCCACTATCATCAACGGGGTTGCCAGCGCGGGCACAATAGCCCATCATGACCGTCCATCCGGAGCGGCTCTTCCGGACGGACCCACATTCCCAATGCGCGAATCCTCGCACGATTTCCTCCCGGTGAGCGCCGCCGACATACGCGTGGTGGCCGACACCCATTTCCGCGACCGCGCGATCCCCGGCGAGGAAGAGCGCCGCGGCCGCTTCCTGCGCTTCCTGGAAGCGCTCGCGCCCGGCACGTTCCTCGTCCTGCTGGGCGACATCTTCGACTTCTACTTCGAGTACCGCTCGGTGGTGAGCCGGCGCTATCTCGACATCTATGAAGCGCTGGACGCATGCCGGCGGCGCGGCGTCGATCTCCACTTCCTCGGCGGCAATCACGATCACTGGGTCGGTGATTTCTTCTCCCGCGATCTCGGGATCACCGTTCACCACGTCGAGATACGGATCGCGGCGCAGGGAAGGCGGGTCGTGCTGGCCCACGGGGACCTCGTCATGCCGCGCGACTACGGGTACAAGGTTCTGAAGAGCGTCATCCGCAACCGCGCCGTCATCGGGGCATCACGCTGGATTCACCCGGATCTGCTGGACGCCGTCGCGCGCGGCGTGGCGCACGGGAGCCGCCAGTACTTCAACGTGCCGCAGGAGAAACGGGCGCGGGCGGTGGCGGCGCACGCCTGGGGGAATTTTTTCGCGCGGGGCAATGACGCGTTCGTGATGGGTCACGTGCATTTCCCGATGCACGAGACCCGCGACGGCCGGGAGTTCATGATCGTCGGGGACTGGCTCGAGCACTTCACCTACGCGCGCCTCTCCGGCGGACGCCTGCGCCTCGAGACGGCTAGAAGCTGAAGCCGATGCCGAAGCGGTGGTTGTCGCCGAGGTCGTTCCCGACGGGCAGGAAGGCGTAGTCGAGGGACATCTCGCGGTAGTTGACACCGAAGCCGAACGTCGCACCCTGCGAGTCGTAGCCCCCCTTGAATCCCGCCCGCAGCGCGAGCATGCGACGGTAGGAGTACTCCGCGCCGATGTGCTGGCGCCCGTCGTCGTCGTTGGGAAACATCGCGTCGAACGTCAGCAGCACGCGCCCCTCCAGGGCGGTCACTTCGCGCTCGAAACTCGCGCCCACCTTGATATAGCGCGGCAGCGCGTACTCCTCGACGTCGAATTTCATCGGCGTGCCGAGATTGCCGACCACGGCGGCCAGCTTGACGCCGCGGATGCGCGAGGTGTGGTAGACCCCCGCATCGACCGCGAAGCCGGTGGCCGACAGCTCGTCGATGCGTTGGTATATGGTCTTGAGAGAAATCCCGAGCGCGGTATTCGGCACGATGTAGCGCGCGTAGCCGGCCGCGAACGAGACGTCGTGCGCGCCGAACGTGCCGAGCGGGACCGCGGAGGCGACGTCGTCGTAGCGCTCCATGTCGTCGATGAACCAGCCGCTGAACATGAAACCCAGCGTGCCCCAACCGGTTTCGTGGGTCACCGCCGCCTGCTCGAGGCGGATGGTCGCGAAGGACTCCACGTGAGAGAGCGTGACGTTCGTGCCGAGCACCGCGGCCATGGCGCCGGGGTTCCAGTACACGGACGACGCATCCTCGGCGACCCCCACGTAAGCGTCGCCCATCGCCGCCGCGCGCGCGCCGAGACCGATGCGGAGGAACAGCGCCCCCGCCGACCCGGGATCGCCCGCGCCCGCCGACCCGGGTGCAAGCAGAACGAGAACGCAAATCAGAGCGTGTTGCCAGCGCATGATCGTGACTCCTTGACTGGTCCGCATTCATCTCACCGCCGGATCGCGAACGGCTTGACGAGCGACCCGCCGCCGCTCCGGCCGTCGATCTTGAGGCGCAACAGGTAGACGCCGCTCTTCAGCGCCGCCACGTCGATCAACTCGTCGAAGGGCGTGTTGGGAAGACCGTTTGGATTGACGTCGAACGTCTTCGTCACCGCCTCCTGCCCTTCCACTGTATAGATTGAGAGCTGGATCCGGGCCGGCGTGTTCGTCGCGACCCTTGCGCGCAC
>DASTOO010000035.1:0-3819 GCA_035762505.1 Candidatus Krumholzibacteriia bacterium | reverse complement strand
GCGCGAGCTTCGCGAGGTTGGCGACGGTGACGCCGGCGCGGGGATGTTCATCCTCGTCGACGACGATCGTTTCCCCGCGCTTCGTGACGGTGATCGGAGCGATCTCGTCGGAGAACACGTGCGCCGCCATCGCGCGCTCGGCGCGGTTCTGGCTCATCACGGCCCATGCATCCTGCTCGGCACGGGTGACGCGGAACTCGTCCGCCAGGACTTCCGCGGTCTCACCCATCACCATGTCGGCCAGCGGGCAGTGGAATCCGTCGCGGTACATGCCGTCGACCATCGTGCCGTGACCGAGCCGGTATCCCTCGCGCGCGCGATCGAGCATGAACGGGACGAGCGACATGCTCTCCATCCCGCCGGCGAGCACGGTCGACGCGCGCCCCAGGCGAATCGCGTCGGCCCCGAGCGCGATCGCCTTGATGCCGGAGCCGCACGCCGCGTTCACGGTGAAGGCCGGCACCGTCTCGGGAATACCGGACGCCACCGCCACCTGCCGGGCGGGATTGGGACCACAGCCCGCCTGGCGGGCATGGCCGATCAGAACCTCATCGACATCGCTCGGCGAGATTCCCGAGGAGAGAAGCACCTGACGCGCTGCATCCGCGCCGAGCTTCACCGCCGGGTAATTTCGGAAAACGCCGAGGAATTTGCCGATGGGAGTCCGTTTGGCCTCGAGAATGGCGACGCGCGAGGACACGCTTCCCTCATGAATCCGTCGCGGGTGGTGGGAACCGTCCGCTGGATTGAATGATTAACGGCTGAAATCTCAACAGGTTGCTCGGCCCGAAGCCTATCCGACCACCGGCCGGAGGTCAAGAAAAACCGGGCGACCCGGGGCGGTGGTTCGCTCTTTGCATTCGTGCCCGGGGGCTCCCCGTATCCTATGAAATTCAAGCAGGTTGTAGAATTGACCCGGTTACTGCCGGGCCTTCGCGAGCGCCGGATCGCCATCGTGGTGCGGCCGTTCATTGCGTTCCGCATCGCGCTCATGGTGCTGGCATACCCGAGCTCCCTCTCCGCGCAGGCAGCGCCGGCCGCCGCCGCGGAACCGCGCATGTCGCGCGCGGTCGCGTCCGCGCTCGAAGTTCAACTCGCCGGCATCTTCCGCTCCCAGGCCCAGTCCGGCGCGTACGCGTTTCCGGCTTCGGCGCGCGACCTCTCCCGGTACCCTCTCTTCGCAACCATGTCGTGGGACGCGTACCGCGCCACCGGCAACACCGCGGGCGCCAGCCAGGCCGCGTATTCGGTCGCCCGTTACTACAGCTACCTGTTTTCCACGGCGGACCGCGACGGTGACCGCCTCATCGAGACGCGCGCGCCGTGGGGCGGCGAAGACGAGCGCGTCGAGGACCCCGGCTTCAACGCGCTGCTCGCCGCGGACGCGCAACGCCTGGCGCGAATGAACCTGGAGCTGCGGCGCACCATGCCCGCGTTGTACTGGTACGACGGGGCACGCGCCATCGCGCGCACGGTCGTGGCGCGCACGTTCGACGCGGAGGCGGGCTACTTCTTTCCCGCCGACGCGGTGAGCGGCCGGCTCGCGCGCCACGTCAGCGCGATAGCGGCGCTGTCCGCGTCGTTCGACGGACTGGTGGGCGGCAACATCACGGAGATGGTGGCCGCGCGCCACGTTGTCCCGTGGGCATCGGAGCTGGCGCAGTCGCGCGCAGGGAGCGGCGCCACCAGCACGCTCACCGTGGAGCGCCTCGTAGCGATCGACGTCCTGCGCGACACGGGCCGGGGCGAGGAGGTCGCCGCGCTCCGCGCGCTGGACTTGCTCGGCGCGGCCAGCCCCGATCTCGTCTCCGTCTTCGCCGCCGAACGCGCGATGCTCGACGACCCGCTCCTGGATCACACGGTCGCACTCGACATCTTCTACATGCTCGTCCGCTCCTGCGGGAGATTCCGCGACGCCGACGTGGTTCGCCTCGAGGCCAGCATCAGGGACGTGAAGGCGCTCGCGTTCGGCGCGGGGATGTCTCCTTCCATCGAGTCCGCGGAGCGCGCGGTGCGCGATGTCTATACCACGGTCTCCCAGTTACGCGAGTACCTGGGTGTGAGCACCTTCTGGAAACCGGAGGACCGCCGCGCGTACCAGGGAGCCGACGCCACTTCGGCGGCGCACCGCCTGACCGACGACGTGCTCGTCGCAGCGCGGCGCGCGGAGAACCGGGTCTTCGAGATGCGTTACGGAAGCGCAGGCGTGCGGGTGACGACGGCGCTCTCCAGCAGCAATCTGGTCGAGGGCGATGAGGTGCTGCTGCGCTGGGAGCTGACGTCCCGCGGACGCGCGCTGGAGCTGAAGTCGCTGCAGACGGGTGTCCTGGGCGAGGCGCTGGCGCCCGTCGCGGGGGCCGCGCTCGCGATCGCGCCCGGCGGCGAGCCGCTCCGCTTCTCGGCACGGCACGTGGTGCGGCCCGGCGTCCGCGCGTTGCGCACGGTGGTCTTCATGATCGCCGTGGAAGACGGCGGCGGCGGCCGCGGCCGCTACTTCGCGGAGCGGTCCGTGTTCGTGCGGCCGCCCATCGCGGTGACGGCGAAGTTTCCGCGCGGCAGGATCATCCAGGGCAAGAGCGTGCCCATCGAGCTGTCCCTGGCGCGCAGCAGCCGCACGCCGCCGAGCGCTCAGTATTTCTGGTTCAGCCCGAGCGGGCTGCGCCTGGTGGAGGGCAACCAGGGGAGCATTCACTTCCCCGCAACCGATGCGGCCACGGCGACGCTGAACGTCGAGGTGCCGTCGCCGTGCCGGCCGGGAGTCTTTCCCTTCACGTTGAAGTTCTTCTCCAGCGACCGCGACGCCGGGACCATCTCCGCCACTCTCTTCAAGCCCTACCAGTGGACGGCGCTGGGGCCGTTCCCCGCGAAGAGCGGACTCGGCGGCAAGCTCCCGCCCGAGTCCGGGGTCGGGCTCCTGCAGAGCTACGCCGGCGCCGAGGGCATGATCACGTGGAAGCCCGTGCCGGCCAGCGCGTGCGGGCCGGGCGGCGAGGTCAACGTCCATCGCGTGATCGCCGGCTCGGGCGTGTCGTACCTCTATACCGTTGTCGCCAGCGCGTTCGAGACCGACATCGAGGCACGCCTGGTGGCCAACTGCTCCGCGACACTCATCGTCAACGGACGCAGGGCGCTCTCGGTGGGCGCGTCGAGCGACTCGGCTTCCGGCATGGTTCATCTCGACCCCGACCGCAACCACATTCTCGTGAAGTTCGTGGGAGACGCGAAGTCCGTGGTCGGCCTGACGCTGGGCAGCAACGACAACCTCGCGGCGGACGAATTCAACAACGACCTGATGGAGCTGGCCGAAGGTTATCGCGAACTCGTGGCGCGGGCCGACACCGGCGGCGAGGCCAGGACGGAAGCGCACCGGCTGGTGACGTTCCGTATCGCCGATCCCGCGGCGAAATCGGTGGCGGTGGTGGGAAGCTTCAACGGATGGTCCCCGCGGGACCACAAGCTGCAGAAACGCGACGACTCGACCTGGGAGATCACGCTGTCGCTCGCCCCGGGTCGCTACGCGTACCGCTTCCTCATCGACCAGAAGAAACAGGTCCTGGATCCGTCCACGAAGCTCACCGAGCCCGACGGGTTCGGCGGCCAGAACTCCGTGGTCATCGTGAGCCGCTGATCAGGCGCCCGCGAAGTGCCGGCGGAAGAGGAAGAACGCCGCACCGAGCAGACAAAGACCCGCCCACAGGTAATCCATCGTCAGCTCCTCTTTGATGTACAGGATGGAGAACGGCACGAACACGGACAGGGTGATGATCTCCTGCATGATCTTCAGCTGACCCACCGTCAGCACCTGATGGCCGATGCGAT
>DASTOO010000034.1:0-6371 GCA_035762505.1 Candidatus Krumholzibacteriia bacterium | reverse complement strand
CTCGTCGACAGCATCGTCGTCGTCGTCATCGTAGTCGTCATCGTCGTCGTCGTCCTCCTCGTCGTCATAGGAACCGCCAGCCCCGAAGTCGCGCATGCACTCTTCGGAGCAGAAGACCTCCTCATCGACGTAAAGACCGTCGTTCCCGACGTTTTCACCGCAGTAAGCACAGTGTTCCATTGCCGTTGACCTCTCCGATGTTGGGTGCCCCCTCCCCGGGCCGCACCCGCCGGTGCCAGCCCGGCGGGCGTCCGACCGGGGGACGGATTTGCTAATTAGCCGGGCCGGAGAGCAGTGTCAACCGAAATCGTCCGCGGGCCGGGGATCGGGCCCGAACCGGCGGCAGCTCCGTTCATTCCCGGTCGGTCCGCGCGGGCACGTCCGATCGGGGCATCCCCGTCGAATCGCTTCTCCGTCAGGGCCAAATGGCCCATACGGGACCTCTCCGGGGCGTCGCGCGGGCGCCGGCAAGTGCGTGAGCAGGCCTGTAACAAATTGAATAACTGTAGTTTAGTGTATCCTGTCCCCCGCGTCCCCGTGCGTGGTATGTCCGTTGCAGAACGGATCCATGGCCGCAATCGCCTGTCGTCTCAGAATTTCACTCCGGAGACCCGCAATGGCTTCCATTCGCACCTCGCTCAGCCCCCTCGTCGAGGAGGGGATCGTCCTCACGGGACCAACCCTTCCCGAGTTCACGGCGGTCCTCACACCCGACGCCCTCCGCTTCGTGGCGGACCTCGCGCGCCGTTTCACCGCGCGCCGGGACGAGTTGCTGAAGCTCCGCGCGATCCGCCAGCACGAGATCGATGCCGCGCATTTTCCGGACTTCCTCGCCGACACCCGTGGGATACGCGAGAGCGCCTGGACGGTGGCCCCGATCCCGCACGACCTGGAAGACCGCCGCGTGGAGATAACCGGGCCGGTGGACCGGAAGATGGTCATCAACGCGCTCAATTCGGGCGCCAGCACGTATATGGCGGACTTCGAGGACTCGAACTCGCCCACCTGGGAGAACTGTGTGCTGGGACAGGTCAACCTCCGCGACGCCGTGCGCCGCACCATCGAGTTCACGAGCCCCGAGGGCAAGCACTACACGCTCAACGACATCACCGCGACTCTCATCGTCCGCCCGCGCGGGTGGCACCTCGATGAGCGGCACATGCGGGTGGACGGCGTCCCGGTGCCGGGCGGGCTCTTCGACTTCGGGCTGTTCTTCTTCCACAACGCCGCGGAATTGATCACACGCGGCTCGGGGCCGTACTTCTACCTCCCCAAGATGGAGAGTCACCTGGAGGCGAGGCTGTGGAACGATGTATTCCTCCGGGCGCAGGAGACGATGGGCGTCGCGCCCGGCACGATCCGCGCCACGGTGCTCATCGAGACGATCCTCGCCGCCTTCGAGATGGACGAGATTCTCTTCGAGCTCAAGGACCACGCGGCCGGGCTCAACTGCGGACGCTGGGACTACATCTTTTCGTTCATCAAGCGCTTCCGGAATCACCCGGGCTACGTGCTGCCGGACCGCGCCACCGTCACCATGGACCGTCACTTTCTCGAGGCGTACGTGAACCTGCTCATCCAGACCTGTCACCGGCGGGGCATCCACGCGATGGGCGGTATGGCGGCGCAGATCCCGATCAAGGGCGACCCCGCCGCCAACGAAGCGGCCCTGGCGAAGGTGCGCGCCGACAAGCTGCGCGAGGTACGCGCCGGGCACGATGGAACGTGGGTGGCTCACCCGGGGCTGGTCCCGGTGGCGAAGGAGATCTTCGACGCGCACATGAAGACCCCCAACCAGATCCGCGTCGCGCGACCGGGCGCGAACGTGACCGCCCGCGACCTCCTCACCGTTCCCGACGGAACGATCACCGAGAAGGGCCTGCGCACGAACATCAACGTGGGCGTGCTCTACCTGGAATCCTGGCTGCGCGGCTCGGGGTGCGTCCCTCTCTACAACCTCATGGAGGACGCCGCCACCGCGGAGATTTCGCGCGCCCAGGTGTGGCAGTGGGTTCGCCACGGCGCGCGCCTGGATGACGGGCGCGTCGTCACGCGCGACCTCGTGCACATGACGCTGCGCGAGGAACTGGACCGCATCCGCGCCGGCGCCGGCGCGGAGGCCTGGGCCGCCGGTCGGTTCGAGACCGCCGCCAAGCTGTTTGCCGGAATGATGACCAACGAGGAATTCGCCGAGTTCATGCCGTCGCTGGCGTACGAATTCCTGAAATAGAAGAACTCGACTAAATCCCGAACCGACGTGAGCCAGACGCATCAAGGAGGACTTCATCAATGGAAAGGCGCACGTTCATCAGGAAAACGACGGCGGAATGGGAGACGTCCTCGCGGTGGGCCGGAATCGAGCGGCCCTACACCGCCGAGGACGTGTGGCGGCTCCGGGGCTCGTATCACATCGAGCACTCGATCGCCCGCCTGGGCGCGGATCGCCTGTGGAGCCTGCTCCATTCAGCGCCGTACATTCATTCGCTGAGCGCGGTCACCGGCAACCAGGCCATCCAGCACGTCCGCGCGGGGCTGCAGGCCATCTACGTGAGCGGCTGGCAGACGGCGGCCGACGCAAACACCGCGTCCGCGGTGTATCCCGACCTGTCGCTCTATCCGTGCGACAGCGTGCCCGAGCTCGTGCGGCGCATCAACAACGCCCTGCTGCGCGCCGACCAGATCCACCACTACAAGGACGGGCGCCAGAACGGCAACGGCGCGCACTGGCTCGCCCCTATCGTGGCGGACGCGGAAGCGGGCTTCGGCGGGACGCTGCACGCGTTCGAGATCATGAAGGCGATGATCCGCGAAGGCGCGGCCGGCGTGCACTTCGAGGACCAGCAGGCCTCGGTGAAGAAATGCGGACACCTGGGCGGCAAGGTGATCGTTCCCACCCAGGAGTTCATCACCAAGCTCGTCTCGGCGCGCCTGGCCGCGGACGTCATGGGAACTCCCACCGTCCTCATCGCGCGCACGGACGCGGGGAGCGGCGGGCTCATCACGAGCGACATCGATCCGTACGACCAGGAGTTCCTCACCGGCGAACGCACGCCCGAGGGCTTCTTCCGCGTGCGCGCCGGCCTCGAGCAGGCGATCTCGCGCGGGCTGGCGTACGCGCCCTACGCGGATCTCCTGTGGTTCGAGACGTCGCATCCGGATCTGCAGGAGGCGCAGGACTTCGCCGACGCGATTCATGAGCGCTTCCCGGGCAAGATGCTCGCGTACAACTGCTCGCCGTCGTTCAACTGGAAGACGAATCTCGACCAGCCGACCATCGCCGCGTTCCAGCAGCGGCTGGGGGCGATGGGCTACAAGTACCAGTTCGTGACGCTCTCGGGATTCCACTCGCTTAACTTCGCGATGTACGAGCTGGCGCGCGGTTATCGTGACCGCGGCATGGCGGCCTACTCCGAGCTGCAGCAGGCGGAGTTCGCGTCCGAGAAGAACGGCTACGAGGCGGTGCGCCACCAGGAATTCGCGGGCACCGGCTACTTCGATGCCGTTACCGAGATCGCGAGCAGCGGCATGACGTCGACGCTCGGGATGGCGGGATCGACGGAAGAAGAGCAGTTCTGAGATTCCGGGGCAGGGGTCGGGCGTCGCGTTTTTCGCCTCCTTCCGCGACGCCCACCCCCGGGGCCGGGTCTCCACGACCTTTCACGGGCAGCGCCCGCGTGCTATGATGCGGGTCGATGCCGTCCCTCCACGACATCTTCGCCGGTCAGGTCGAGCAGCTGCGCGCGGAGCGCGACGAGCTCCTCGCGTCGCGCGGCGACCGCGAGATCTCGCAGGTCACCGTCGCCCAGGCGCACGGCGGCCTGCGCGGCGTCAACGCGCTCCTGTGCGACACGTCTTTCGTCGACCCCGACGGCGGTCTCTTCATCCGGGGAATCCCGGTCGTCGAGCTTCTCAACCGCTACCCCGAGGATATTTTCTTTCTGCTGCTGATCGGCCGGCTCCCCGACGCGGACGAAGCGGAGGCCATGCGCAAGGAGATCGCTGCCCAGGAGCGGGTCCCCGAGCCCGTCTGGCGCGTGCTCGACGAAATGCCCGCCAACAGCCATCCCATGTCGATGCTCGCGACCGGACTGCTCGCGCTCGAGAGCGAATCCGTCATGACGCGGCGCTACGACGACGGACTCAGGCGCGACGACTACTGGAAGGCGACCCTGGCGGATGCACTCCGGCTCATGGGGTCGCTCCCGACGCTCGCCGGCGGCATCTATCGCATGCGTTACAAGAAGGGCCCGCGCTTCGCGCACGATCCCCTGTTCGACTGGGCGCAGAACTATGGCGCCATGTGCGGCGTGCGCAAGCCGCTCTTCTTCGAGGCCATGCGCCGCGCCGCCATCCTGCAGAGCGATCACGAGGGCGGCAACGTGTGCGCGTTCACGTGTCATACCGTGGGCTCGGTGCTGTCCAACGCGTACCTGGCGGTGAGCGCCGGCTTCAACGGGCTCGCGGGACCGCTGCACGGGCGCGCGGCGCAGGAGAGCACGGAGTGGGTGCTCGCCGCGGTGGCGCAGTATCGCGGCGCCCCGACCGATGCGCAGGCCGAGGAGTACGCCTGGGAGACCCTCAAGGCCGGTCGCGTCATCCCCGGCCACGGCCACGCCGTGCTGCGCGGGCAGGATCCGCGTTTCACCACCATGCTGGAGTTCGGTAAGAAGCACTTCGGCGGCGATCCCGTCTTCGCGACGGTTGAGACGATGTCGCGCGTCGTCCCCGAGGTCCTGAAGGAGCACGGCAAGGCGAAGAACCCCTACCCCAACGTGGACTTCGGCATGGGCGCGGCGTGGCATCACTTCGGGATCACGGAGACGGACTACTACACGGTGCCGTTCGCGATTTCGCTCGCGATGGGCATGCTGGCGCAGCTCGTCATCAATCGCGCACTCGGCGGCCCCATCGTGCGGCCGCGCAGCGTCACATCGGAATGGATACGTTCACAGATTCCAGGAGGTCAGCAGTGAGCAACCACGTCTACAAGCAGATCGAGATCACGGGTTCGTCCGAGAAGAGCATCGAGGATGCGGTTCAGGTCGCGCTGGCGAAGTCGGCGGAGAGCGTGCGCAACATGCGCTGGTTCGAAGTGACCGACATCCGCGGCCACATCGCCGACCAGCGGCTGGGCCACTGGCAGGTAACGGTGAAAATCGGCTTCACGCTGGAGGACTGACATTTGGCATCTGGCTTCGAGCCGCACTTCAGCACTCCGCACAGTCGACTGCTGGATCGCGAGTGTCCAGCCCCGGGAATAGGGCACTGAACCGGTGCTTTCGATCCCCGGAGAAACCACCGACCCGCCGTAAAAAGAGACGCGGCCATCGACGTCACATTCAATGGCATGAGCCCGTATCTGGTCGTGCGGTCCATCCGCGGCCTGGCCTCCAAGATGGGATTGGGTATCGAATACGATTGGATGTACTCAGATTTCTCTAGGGTCACTCACGCGCAGGACTTCAACGCGCATGTTCGCATTGGGACGGATGCAATACGTTTTGAGCCCGTTCGCACCCTGGAGGAGTTTCAGGAATCTGTGCGCGCGTCTTACGACGCGCTCGTGACCGCGCGACAGAGAGTTTCCGCTAATGACACATTTGTGTTGACTGCTTAGCAAACATGACTATATTCATTTCGTGAGCACGCCCATCTCGCGCTTTTGCGAGGAGGTCGCGTGATGTCATTTTCTCTTCGTTCTTCTTCTGACAGAGACATTCTCTCCCGCCTTCAGGAGCTGGTTCGTCGCGAGCGGTCGCTCACGCTCAGTGTGCTCCTTCACCTGAACGAGATCGAGCGACGCCGGCTGCATCTGAAGCAGGGCTACGCCTCCATGTTCGACTACTGCACGAACGCGCTCGGGTATTCCGCGTCCGCGGCGGGCCGGAGAATACAGACCGCCCGCTGCGTCGCGCGGTTTCCGGAGGTATACGTGCTGCTCGAGGCGAACGAGGTAAACCTGACCACCATCTCCGAGGTGTCGCGCGTGTTGACGGCCACGTCCAAGGACGACTTGCTTGCGCGCATACGTGGCAAGTCACAGCGCGAGGTGAAGGCGATCGTCGCGGAGTACGATCCGCGTGCCGCGATACCACGAGACCAGGTGCGCCCCGTGGTCCTAAGGACCCCCGGCCGGCCATCGGCGGACGCACAGCCGGGGACGGATGCCGTCACGGCGGCGGCGGTTGAGGCAGCGTCACCGGGGCCCGCGCCGCCGTCCCGGGAGGCTTGTGAAGAGAGTGATTACTCCCGGAGCGGGACTGCCTCTCAATCGTCTGCCGACGTAACGGCGAGCGCGGCGACGGGCGGTGCGGCGACCTTCGCGGTGCTCCACGTGATCAAGTTCGCGGCCAGCGGCGCATTCATGCAGA
>DASTOO010000033.1:0-15198 GCA_035762505.1 Candidatus Krumholzibacteriia bacterium | reverse complement strand
AGGGTCGCGTGGCCGCGGACGCGACCGCGCTGGGCCGGGGATCCATCGAGGCCGCAATGCCGGCGGTGCGGCTCTCCGACGTCGGCGGCCGGAACGGCGACACGCCGGACGGCATCGGCAAAACGGTGTCGCGCGCCTTCCTCGGTGCGGTGATGGGGGCGGTCGGGAACGAACTCAGGGGGCGCGCGCTGGAAGAGGGGAAGGACGAGGCGAAGAAGGCGCTCGAGAAACTCCTCAATTGATGAACCGCGCGCAGCCGGAGCGCGCCCGAAACCATGATCCGAATCGGCAAGATCCCATATCTGAACAGCATCCTGTTCTTCCACGGGCTCGAGAACGAGCCCGGCGTCGGGCTGGAAGCGCTCGTCCCGCGCGCGCTGTCCAGCGCGGTGGCGGAGGGCGAAGTGGACGCGGGTCCGGTGCCCCTGGTGACGACCTGGGAGATCGAGGACCGCTTTGCGCCGCTGGGCGACTTCTGCATCTCGAGCATCAATCGCGCGCGCAGCATACTGTTCTTCTCCAAGCGGCCCTTCGACCGGCTCGACGGCGCCACCATCGGCGTCACCACCGAGACGTCCACGTCGGTACGCCTGATGAAGGTGCTCCTCGCGCACGCGTGGCGCGTGCGCCCGCAGCACTATGCGCACGTCGACTGGCCCAACAACGACGCCTTCCTGCTGATCGGCGACGAGGCGCTCATCCACCGTCGCGGGGTCAAGGATTACCCGCACGTCGCGGACCTGGGCGAAGTCTGGCACAAGTGGACCGGACTCCCG
This sequence comes from Candidatus Krumholzibacteriia bacterium, assembly GCA_035762505.1. Taxonomy (GTDB): domain Bacteria; phylum Krumholzibacteriota; class Krumholzibacteriia; order WVZY01; family JAKEHA01; genus JAKEHA01. The sequence goes on along the minus strand of DASTOO010000033.1, from coordinate 14,422 downwards.
TTCGTGTTCGCGCGCTGGATGGTGCGCACGGACCTCCCCGACGGTGAGAAGGCGCGGCTCGTCACGATGCTGGACGCCTCCATCGCCGAAGGTTGGGGGCACTTCGAGCGCGTGGTCGCGCCGCGCGCCGCGGATCTCAACATGACCATCGAGGAGATGCGCGAGTACCTGCAGGGGTTCCGCTTCCGCATGTCGGCGGCGGAGCAGCAGGCGATCGGCCAGTTTCGTCAACTCGACGCGCGCGCGCGTGAAACCGACGCCGCCCCGTCGTCGTCGCGGTCCTGATGGGCACGGCGCGCAGGAAGACGAAACGCCGCGCGACGGCCACGAAGGCCTCGGCACCGGCGCGCCCCGCGAAGCGCGGCAAGGCGTCCGCGACAAGGACCGGCGCGCGCGAGCGCGCGTCCGTGACGCCGCTCGCCCGCGTCACCGGGATCGGCGGGTTGTTCTTCAAGAGCGACGATCCGAAAAAGCTGATGGACTGGTACCGCAAGCACCTCGGCATCGAAACCGACGCGAGCGGCGGATGGATGTTCGCGTGGCGCGAGAAGAGGAAACCCCACCGCGTCGGTTTCACAGTATTCAGCCCCTTCGAGCGGGCGACCGAGTACTTCGAGCCGAGCGAACAACCCTACATGTTCAACTTCCGCGTGGCGGACCTGCACGGGCTCCTCAAGGCGCTCCGCCGCGCGGGCGTCCATGTAATCGACAAGGTGGAAGAGTATCCCTACGGCAAGTTCGGGTGGATCATCGATCCCGAGGGTCGCAAGATCGAGCTGTGGGAACCGCCCAACGTCGACGATCCCTTCGGCGGAAGCCATGACTGATTGACCGGCCGCTCCGCATCCATGTCTGAAACCAGAATCGAACCGAAACTCCTCACCGTCTTCCGGGAGGGGTACACGCGCAGACTTTTCGCGCACGACCTCGGCGCGGGATTCGTCGTCGGTATACTCGCGTTGCCGCTCGCGCTGGCATTCGCCATCGCCTCGGGCGTGAAACCGGAGCAGGGGTTGTTCACGGCGATCGTGGGCGGCTTCATCATCTCCGTGCTGGGCGGAAGTCGCGTCCAGATCGGCGGGCCGACGGGCGCGTTCGTCGTGATCGTGTACGGCGTCGTCACGAAGTACGGATACGACGGCCTCGCCGCGGCGACGCTCATCGCCGGTGTTCTGCTGGTGGTGATGGGGCTCGCCCGCCTTGGCACGGTCATAAAGTTCATTCCCTACCCGGTGACGGTCGGCTTCACCAGCGGCATCGCGCTCATCATATTCTCGTCGCAGCTGCGCGATTTCTTCGGGTTTCGGATGAGCGATGTTCCCGCCGAGTTCGTCCACAAGTGGGGCGCGTACGCCGCAGCGTCGGAGACCTTCAACCCGGCGGCGGTCGGCGTGGCTGTTGCGACCATGCTGATCGTCCTCCTCTGGCCGCGCGTGACGGCGCGCGTGCCCAGCCCCGTGGTTGCCATCCTGGCGACCACCGCCGCGGTGCAATTGCTCAACATCCCGGTCGAGACCATCGGCGGGCGCTTCGGCGACGTCCCCACGCGCCTGCCCGTACCCCGGCTGCCCGACGTCGATCTCGCGATCATCCGCAGCGTCTTTCCGGCCGCCATATCCATCGCGCTGCTGGCGGGCATCGAGTCCCTGCTTTCCGCCGTCGTCGCTGACGGCATGACGGGGCGGCGCCACCGCTCCAACACGGAGCTCCTCGCCCAGGGTGTTGCGAACATCGCCTCGCCCATTTTCGGCGGAATTCCGTGCACGGGGGCCATCGCGCGCACCGCGACCAACGTCAGGAGCGGCGGGCGCACGCCGGTGGCCGGCATAATCCACGCAGCCGTGCTGCTCCTCATCATGATGGCGTTCGGGAAGTGGGCCACGCTCGTGCCGATGGCCACGCTGGCGGGTTTCCTGGTCGTGATCTCGTATCGGATGAGCGAGTGGCGGCTGATGGTTAAGATCTTCCGCAGCACGAAGAGCGATACACTGGTCATGATCATCACGTTTCTGCTCACGGTGCTCGTGGACCTCACGGTCGCGATCCAGATGGGCGTGGTGCTGGCTTCCTTCCTCTTCATGCGCCGTATGGCCGACGTGACACAGACGGCGTACGTGCAGGACATCATTTCCGAGGAAGAGGGCGACGACGACGATAGCGTGCGCGAGCGCCGTATTCCGGACGGCGTTGCCGTGTTCGAGATCTACGGGCCGTTCTTCTTCGGCGCCGCGGACAAGTTCAAGAGCACCCTCAACCGTGTCGACAAGAAGCCGCGCGTGCTGATTCTCCGCATGCGCCACGTGCTCACCATCGATGCCACCGGGCTGCACGCGCTGGAAGACGTCTTCGACAAAACGAAGCGCGACGGCACGACATTGATTCTGTCGGGTGTGCACGTGCGCGTCCTGTCCGTGATCAGGCAATCCGGACTCGCGGAGCACATCGGATCAGACAACATCCGATCGGGCTTCGAAGATGCGCTGGCGCGCGCCGAGCAGCTTGTCGCGCGCGGCGTCCCGTCGTAACGGTCACAGATATCCCAGCGAGCGCAAGCGCTCGATTTCGTCGGCGTCCAGCTCGATCTGGGGGTTGGAGATGTCGTGCAGCATGCGGAACGACTCCGTGGCGCGCGCGTGCTCGTCGATCAGGTAGCGACCGCGCGCGGCGACGTCGGGAAAGTCCAGCGCCAGCGACCGGCGCTCGAGCGGATCGTCCGCCAGCCGGAACAGCTCTTCGCGCCCCGTGGTGGCCGAGCGGACGTACTTCCAGCCCTCGAAGACGACACACTCGAAGTTCGAGCGGAACAGCGTCCCGCTGGCGAAGACCGGCCGGGGCCCGGCCGGCGGTGTCGCTCCGCCCAGATACCCGGCGAGCGAGATCGCCTTCGGCGCCGTCACCGCGGGCAGGCCGCACAGCGCCAGCACGGTGGGTGCCACGTCGTAGATCGCCACGGCGTCGTCGACGACGCGTGCGACGGCCCGCCCCGGTGTCTTGATGATCAGCGGCACGCCGACGAGTTCCTCGTAGAGTGTGTGTCCATGCTCGAAGCCGTCGTGGTCCCAGAATTCCTCGCCGTGATCGGCGGCAAACACCAGCAACGCGTCATCGTAGAGCCCGGCGTCGCGCAGCGCATCGAGGAAGCGGCCGATCTCGGCGTCGACGTGACGCACTTCGCCGTCGTAGAGCGAACGCGCCCAGGTGCGCCGTGACGGATCGCCGAACAGATCCATGGTGGGGCGCGTGGCGGACGTGATGTCGAGCTCGAACCCCATCTCGTCGTGGATGTTCATTCGCTCCACCGCGGATTCGGGCGGGGTGTACGGCAGGTGCGGGTCGAGGTAGTGGACCCAGAGGAAGAATGAATCGTTGCGGCGTGCCCGGATCCACGCGATCGCGGCGTCGGTGACGTCGCGTGTGGATGCTTCTTCGGAAATGGGCTCCCGCCGAAGACGCGTCGCCACCGCCTCGCCGAGGCAGGTGGGACGTAGGCGCCCCGCGGGCAGATGGTAACGCTGGAATCCCTGCGCGAAACCGCGGTGCGGCGCCAGCATGGCGTTGGCCACGAGCGCGTGCGTCGCGTAGCCCGCGGCGCGGAATCGCTCGGCCAGCGTGGCCACCGTGTCGGGCAACGCGGCGTTGGACACGTCCACGCCGTGGCCGCGCGTGGTGAGTCCCGTCATCATGGAGGCGAACGACGGCAGCGTCCACGACGATGACGCCGTGACGTTGCGGAACAGCACGCCTTCGGCCGCGATGCGATCGATCGCGGGCGTCGCGGTGGCGCTGGGGCCATAGCACGAGAGCGCGTCGCGGCGCAGCGTATCCACCGTGAGGAGGATCACGCGCGGCACGGTGCCGCGGACCTTCGTGCCCTTTCCCGGCACCATCGCGGGATGGCTCGCCGTGACCAGGGCGCAGGCCACGCCGACGACCAGCGCGCACGCAGAGAGCGCCGCGACAGCGGCCCGCCACCTCCCGATCGGGAGACGGCTTGCGACGCGGCCGACAAGCAGCGCGACGACGAGAAAGGCGACGAGGAGCGCGGCGGACGCCGTCGACCGGACATCGTCGATGCGCACGAACGTGAACCACGCCGCCACGACGGCGATCGGCGCGAGCAACGGAAGCGCCCGGCCCGCGCGCCGCGGCACGGTCATGCCCGCCCGCTGGGAATCCGCGCATGCGAGCGCGTACGTGCCCGTGCCGGCCACGGCGCCGACGGCGACGTCCACCGTCATTTCCAGCAGGCGGGAGAGCCCGGCGTGCGGCGAGCCGATCTCGAAGATGACGATCACCACGCCCACGCCGATCGCAACCGCGATCGAAAGCGCGTTTCCGTCGTCGTCCGCTCTGCGCCCGATCGCGCGCGCCACGAGCCAGTGGACGGCGAGATAGCAGGCGAGTGTGACGAGGAAGACGCCGAGGAAGGCGGTGGCCGCGAACGCGGGTGAGGCGAAGCGCGACCCCGAGGCGATGAAGCCGGTCGCGCAGTCGATGCCGGCGACGACGAGACTTCCCCCGCAGCCGACGATCACGGAACGGGCGAAGCCACGACCCAATGGAGTCCTCCACGAAAGAGCCGGTGGATCCGGCGCTGCGCGCCCCCGGGACGGTGTATTGTAGGCTCCGGGGGGGAACGCCGGTCAAGCCGTCTTTCGCTTGCGGAACCGGCATGATAGACTCCCCTCCATGCTCGAACGCATCCGGTCGAAGGTCGCCGCGGGCGAGCGGATCACCCGCGGAGAGGGGCTCCACCTCCTCCGCGACGCGCCGCTCCTCGAGCTCGCGCCGCTCGCGATGACGTGGCGCCGCCGCCACAACCCGGAACAGCGCGTCACCTTCGTGGTCGACACCAATCTCAACTATACCAACCTGTGCGACGCATTCTGCACGTTCTGCGCCTTCTACCGCACACCGAGGCAGCAGGGCGAGTACACGTATACAATTGAGCAGATGATGGAGCAGTTCGCCCGCGCGCGCGCAATGGGCTGCACGACCGTGCTCCTCCAGGGCGGGCTCAACAGCGCGATTCCGTTCGCGTACTACACCGACCTCGTGCGCGCTACGCGGCGGCGCTTCCCCGACATCCACCCGCATTTCTTCTCGGCGCCGGAAGTGATGAAGATGGTGGAGGTGTCGGGGTTGCCGCTCGACCATGTGATCGCGCGCCTTTACGAGGCCGGGCTGCGCTCCATTCCCGGCGGCGGCGCGGAGATCCTATCGGACCGCGTGAAGCCGCACATCTCGAAGCTCTGGCCCAAGGCGACCACGCAGGACTGGGTGGACGTGCACCGCGCGGCACACCGGAGCGGCATGCGCTCCACCGCCACCATGATGTACGGCCATGTGGAGAACGACGAGGACATCATCGAGCACCTCGACGTGGTGCGGGCGCTGCAGGACGAAACGAAGGGCTTCACCGCCTTCGTTCCGTGGAGCTACAAGCGCGACCAGAACCCGCTCGCGCGCAAGGTCACGACCGAGGCGGGGCCCAACCGCTACCTCCGCATCATCGCGGTGTCGCGCATCTACCTGGACAACTTCGTCCACGTGCAGGCGTCATGGTTCTCGGAGGGGAAGAAGACCGGCGTGGTCGCGCTGCAGTTCGGCGGCGACGACTTCGGGGGAACCATCTTCGACGAGAACGTGATGCAGGAGGCGGGATTCTTCAACCGGACCACGGTCGACGAGATCGTGGCGCTAATCCGCGACGCGGGCTTCACGCCCGCGCAGCGCACGACGCTCTACGAGATCGTGCGCGAGTTCTCCCCCGAAGCGGCCGCGCTGAAAGCCGCCGCCGACGCCTGAGCCCCGCGTGCCCCGACCCCTCCGCATCGCCCTCGTCCAGCAGCGCGTCGGCGACGACCGCGCGGACAACGTGCGCCGCGGGCTCGCCGCGGTGGAGCGTGCCGCCGCCGACGGCGCGCGCATGATCGGCTTCGCGGAGCTGGCCTTCGAACCCTTTCATCCGCAGGAGCCCGCCCGCGGGGGCGACGTCCTCGCCCTCGCGGAGCCGGTTCCCGGCCCCACCGTCGAGCGCTTCGCGGACGCCGCGCGCCGTCTCGGCGTTGTGATCGCGCTCAATCTGTACGAGCGCGCGGGCGGCCGCGCCTTCGACGCCTCGCCGGTGATCGACGCGGATGGAACGCTCCTCGGCGTCACGCGCATGATCCACATCACCGACTACGCCTGCTTTCACGAGCGGGACTACTACACGCCCGGCGACACCGGCGCCCCGGTATACGACACGAAGCACGGCCGTGTCGGCGTTGCGATCTGCTACGACCGCCATTATCCGGAATACATGCGTGCGCTGGCACTGGGCGGCGCCGAGGTCGTGTTCGTGCCGCAGGCGGGGACGCTGGGCGAGTGGCCCGAGGGCCTGTACGAGGCGGAGCTGCGCGTGGCGGCGTTCCAGAACGGGTACTTCACCGCGCTCGTGAACCGCGTGGGAAGCGAGCCGCACCTGGATTTCGCGGGCGAGTCGTTCGTATGCGATCCCGCGGGGCGCGTGCTCGCGCGCGCCGGCACCGGGACCGAGGAGATCCTCGTGTGCGATCTCGACCTCTCCGCGATCGAGCGGTCGCACGCGCGCACGCTCTTTCTGCGCGACCGCAGACCGGAGTTGTACAGAGACTGGTTATCGCGCTAGTCTTCCGCGGGGCGTGAATCTTGCAGCCCTGCGTTCCGTTTCCTTTCTGAGGGAGGTCCCAGATGTTCGGAAAGATGGCGTCGGCCGCTCCTGTTTCCATGGATTTCGGGTTGCTCCTGCTCCGGCTCGGCATCGGCGCGTCCCTGTTTCTCTTTCATGGCTATGCCAAGATGACCGGCGGCCCCGAGCGCTGGGGGATGATCGGTGGAAACATGGAGATGCTCGGCATCACCTTCGCGCCCGTCTTCTGGGGCTTCATGGCGGCCTTCGCGGAGAGCGTCGGATCCATCCTCCTCGTGCTGGGTCCGCTCTTCCGCATCGCGGCCCTGATGCTCGCGTTCAACATGTTCGTCGCCGTGCTGCGGCACCTGAGCCTCCCGGTGGACGATCCCGCGTCGGGGTGGTCAGGCGCGTCGCACGCGCTGGAGTACATGACGGTCTACCTCGCGCTCTTCTTCACCGGCGCGGGCCGCTTCGCGTTCAAGCTGGGACGCGTGGAGAAGCGCTAGGACCGCGGACGGCTGAGCACCCGCCCCCCGTGACAAACCCGGGCAACTTGCGCTACCATGGTACCTTCCCCGGCGGGGAGGTAGCGCGATGCCTGTAACGACCCACGTCAATCCCGAGACCTCGCTCGCGACCTTCGAGTGCAGCGGGACGCTGGTGCTCGCGGAAGTCGAGCAGGCCTTCGAGTCGATGTTTTCCCATCCCTCGTTCCGGCCCGGCATCAACGCGCTGTGGGACATTCGCCACGCGACCATCGGACTGTACGCCCAGCAGATTCCGGACGTGCTGCGCATGATTCGCGCGCGCCAGTCCGAGCGGGGCTCCGGGTACCGGGTCGCCATCCTCGTCTCGGGCAGTCCGGATTTCGGACTCTCGACGCTCTTCGAGATGAGCGCGCACTCGATGCCGTTCGCGGTGCGCGTCTTCCGCAGCCACACCCAGGCCACGCAGTGGCTGGCGGGCCAGACGGTATGACGCGCGTCGCGCCGCCCTTCCTCACGCCCTTCCTACGGTCGCCGCGCCGGGCGGAGTAGGCGCGTTGCGCGCGCTTCGCGGCTCGTCGGCGCTCGCTCTGGCGGCGCTTCTCGGAGCGGCGTCCGCCCACGCCGCGCGCGTCGACTGTCGTCTCGAAGGCATCGACGAGAAGGAGCTCGCCGAGAACGTCGAAGCGACCCTCTCCATCGCGCGCACCCAGGACCGCAAGGATATCACCGCGGGCGAGATCGAGCGCATGCACCGGCGCGCGACCGCCGAGATCCAGCAGGCGCTGGCGCCGTTCGGGTACTACCGCGTGACGGTGGAGGACACGCTCATCGCGCGCGGAAAGGACCGCTTCACCGCGCGCTACGTGATCACGCTCGGTGAACCGGTCCGTGTGCGCACCGTGAACGTCTCCGTCACCGGCGCAGGCCGCGACCGGCCGCCGTTTCCGAAGCTCGTGGCCGAGTACCCGTTGAAGCCGGGGGACGTGCTGGACCAGCGCGCATACGAGCGGCGCAAGAACACCTTCGCGGCCGCGGCCGCGGACAGCGGCTACCTGGATGCGACGTTCAAGACGAACGTCATCCGCATCGACCGCGACGAAAACACCGCCGACATCGAGCTTTCCTTCGATACGGGGCCGCGCTTCTCGTTCGGCCCCGTGATATTCGACTCCTCCGGGGTCGACGAGCGCGTGCTGCGCTCGTATCTCACCTTCGAGCGCGGCGAGCCCTTCCGCTACGACCGTCTGCTCGCGTTCCAGTCGGCGCTGGGTGGGGCGCCGTACTTCGGCCGCGTCGAGACCGTGCCGCGGCGCGACCTCGCCGCCGGCAACGAGGTGCCCATCGAAGTGAACCTCGAGCCGCGGCGGCCGCGGCGCTACGAGATCGGCGTGGGCTACGGCACCGACACGGGCCCGCGCATCCTGTTCGGCGCCGAGATGCGGCGGCTGAACCGCGCGGGCCACCGCTTCAACGGGCGCATCAACGTTTCCGAAGTCGAGTTGTCCGCGCACGCGGAGTACTTCATCCCCAGCATCTATCCGGACACGCACGCCTGGGCGATCGGCGCCACGGTCGCTCGCCTCGATCCCGTCGCCTACACCACGGACCGGGGTGCCGTGGGCCCCACGCGCTCCCAGAAGCGTTTCGGCTGGCTCGAATCGATCACGGTGAGTTACGAGCTCGAGGACTTCAGCGTGGGTGAGGACGACGGCACCTCCGACCTCACCATCGCCGGACTCGCGTACCGCTGGAAGCGCAGCGACGACGACATCCACCCGACGCGCGGGCTGCGCGTGGACCTCGGTGTGCGCGGGGCGCACGAAGCGCTGCTCTCGTCGCAGAGCTTCGGCTCCGCCACGGCGTCGATCAAGGGTGTCCGGTCGCTGGGCGGCCGCCTGCGCTTCATCGGCCGCGTCGACGGCGGGTACACCAACACGTCCCGGTTTCGCGATCTCCCGCCCACCATCCGTTTCTTCGCGGGCGGCGACAACAGCGTCCGCGGCTACGAGTATCAGTCGCTGGGGCCGCGCGGCGCCGACGGACGGGTGATCGGCGGCGAGCTTTTCCTCGTCAATTCCGCGGAGCTGGAGCTGGCGCTGGTCGGCAAGTTCGCATTCGCCGCATTCTGGGACGCCGGGAACGCGTTCGAGGACGTCGGTTCCGGCGTGTACGAACAGGGCGTGGGGGGGGGACTCCGCTGGCACTCGCCCGTGGGGCCGATCCGCATCGATCTCGCGTTCCCGGTCGACCACGACGATTGGAGAATCCACTTCACCATGGGGCCGGACCTCTGATGTCACGCACGCGACGCATTCTGCTGGTGGTGGCGGCGTCGGCGGGGGCGCTGCTGGTGCTGGTCGTGCTGTTCGGCGCGTTCGTGCTCTTCACGACGCCGGGCGGGAAGCTCGCGCTTCGCATCGCGAACGGCCGCGACCTCCCGGTGCGCGCGGCGTCGTTCGACGGCGCGCTCGTGCGGCGCTTCCGGCTCTACGGCGTAGCGCTGCGCGTGGAGGCGGTGGAAGCGGACATGGACACGGTCACGATCGCGTGGCGGCCGCGGTCGTTGCGGCTGTCGCGCCTGGAGTTCACCGAGATCGACGTCGCCGGCGCACGCGTGGTGGTGCACGAACGCGCGGAGTCGCAGGCAACGGCCGCCGCCGTGGCCGCGGACACCACCGAGGGCCGCTGGAAGATCGCGACGGAACGCCTGCGCGTGCGGCGCGCCACCATGACCGCCCCCGGCGGCGTCCACCTGCGCGCGGTCGACGTCACCGCGAGCGGCGAGCCCGACGGATACCGCGCCGACGTCGTCGCGGCCGGCGACGTGTGGCGCGTGTCGAACGCGCGCGTGTTCGTGCGCGTCTCCGGCACCACGGAGGGCGCGACCCTCGATTCGCTCGACGCGCACGCCCTCGGCGGGAACGTCCGCGGGAGCGGATTCGTGCGCTGGTCATCGGCGCTCGCGTGGAATGCCCGGCTGCAGGGCGACAGCCTGCGCGCCGGCGCAATCGCACCGGCGCCGGAGGAATGGCTGGGTGCGGTCTCGTTCCGCCTGAGTGGGTCGGGCGAGATTCGCGACGACTCCACGCGGATCGACGTCGATCTCGCCTCGCTCGACGGCACGCTCCGCGATCGGCCGCTCTCCGCGCGCGGGCGCGCGTCGCTGCGCGGTACCGTCATCGAGGCGTCGGACGCGCGCGTCACGTGGGGAAGCGCGTACGCCACACTGTCGGGGAGCATGGCCGAGACGGCCGACGTCACGCTGGACGCCGTCATCCCATCGCTCGCGGAGATTCTGCCGCGCGCGAGCGGCTCGGGCAGCGTCAAGGGGAGCATCACCGGAACGCCGGCGCAGATTCGCGTCAACGTGGCAGCGACCGGCCGCGGCCTGCGGGCCGCCGGTCGGGACATGCCCGATCTCGACGCGGCCCTCGACGTGCTCCTCGACGCGGACAACTACGTTCCGCGCGCCGCCGACGTGCGCCGCGGTGACATCCGTCTCGCGGGCGGCACGCTGAACGTGCGCGGACGGGCGTCATTCCCGAATCAGGGGACGGATGCGATCACGTGGGACGTGGCGCTCGACGCGAAGGACTTCGAGACCTCGACGCTGACGCCGGCGCGCTGGGATCTGCGCGGGCCGGTGTCGGTGCGGGCGAGGACGTCGGGCCGGCTCGAGCGCAACGATCTCACGGGCCGGCTCGAGCTGGCATCGCTCTCCGGGACTCTCCGCGACCGCGCGCTCTCCGGCGGCGGAACGGTGGACGTGAGGGGTCGCGAGGCCGACATCACGAACTTCCGCCTCGACTGGGGCGAATTGCATCTCGCCGCGAACGGACACGCGGGCGAGACCCTCGACCTCGTGCTCGAACTGACGGCGCCCGACCTGTCGATCGTTCGCTCCGACGTGTCCGGCTCGATTGTCCTGAATGGCACCGCGCGCGGGCCGCTGCGCCGTCCCGCGGTCGACGCCACCATCGCCGCGGACAGCCTGCGTGTGCGCGGCTATTCCGTGCGCCGGCTGCAGGGCGACATCGCCTTCGATCCGGAGTTCGCGTCACCGGCCCGCGTGGACGTGGTCGCGCTCGGCGCATCCGCGGGGGGTGCGCCGTTCGACAGCGTGCGCGTGACGCTGAACGGGCCGCGCGAGCGGCACGTCGCCACGGTGGAGGGGAAGCAGGGCGCGATCAGCGGCGCGCTCACCGCACGCGGCGCCCTGGCCGACACGGTGTGGACGGGCCACATCGAGATCCCGGGGCTGCGGCACCCGCGGGCAGGAGTCTGGCGGACCGACGCGCCAGCGTCCGTGCGCGCGACGCCGTCGGGCGTCGCGCTCGACTCGCTCGTGCTGGTATCGAGCGGCGGGCGGCTGGTTGTGCGCGGGGCGTGGACAAAGGGTGACACGGCGAACGTGGCCGTCGATCTCGACGGCTTCCCGCTCGCCATTCTCGAGCGCCACTTCCCGACCGGAACCCGCGTCACCGGCACCCTCGACGGCACCGCCGCCGCGCGGATCGATCCCGCGGGGAGAATATTCGCGCGCGCGGATCTCGAGCCGGGCCCGGGACGGGTGACCTACTCCGGAAAATCGTTCGCGTACGGCGGCCGGCTCATCGCCCGCGCCGACGCGAGCGGCGTGGTGGCGGGTGTCGACCTCGCGCTCACGCGCGGGCGTGATTCCATCGCCACGATCGACGGCGACCTTTCGATCCCCGGGTTCGTGATGGGGCGCGATTCCCTGGGCGCGCAACCCATCGACGGAACGCTCAACCTGGACTGCGCCGACATCGCACCGCTCCTCTTCATGCTGGCGCCGGACCTGACGACGAACGCGGCCGGCGTGGTCACCGCACGGCTGAAGACCCGCGGAACCGCGGGCGACTTCCGCATCGCGGGAGCGCTCGATCTCACCGGGTCGCGCTTCGATCTGGCGTCGGGGCTGCTCCTGCGGGATGTCGCGCTATCGCTCGCGTCCGACGGCGCGGGGCAGGTGTCGATCGACGGCAACGCCACCTCGGGAGGCGGGCGCGTGCGTCTGTCCGCCGCCACCGCGAGCTCGGGCGGCAAGTTCATGAGCGGCACGTTCTCGGTGAGCGGCGAGCGCTTTCAGTTGATGAACCGGCCGGAGGCGCAGGTGTTCATATCCCCGGAGCTGGAGGTCCGCGTGGCCGACCGCAAACTGGCCGTCACCGGCGACGTGCGCGTGCCGTTCGCGCACATCGAGACCACCGAGGTGCCATCCACCGCGGTGACGCCGTCGCACGACGTGGTCTTCGTGGAGGACACGCTCGCCACCCGCGCGCCCATGCAGGTCTCGACGAAGGTGCGCGTGGTGCTCGGGGACAGCGTCACCTTCAGCGGGTTCGGGCTGCGCACACGCCTCGACGGAAGTCTCGTGGTGGAAGACGAGGTCGGCCAGCCGACGCGCGGCACCGGCGAGATCCGGCTCAAGGACGGGAAGTACCGCGCCTACGGAAACGAGCTCACGATCGACCCGGGCCGCTTCGTCTTCGGCGGCGGCCCCGTCGACAACCCGGGCCTCGACATACGCGCGTACCGCGGGCTTACCACGCAGAACGTCATGGCCGGTTCCGGCGAGATCGTGGGCATCAAGCTGACGGGATCGCTGCGCAAACCCCAGTTCTCCGTGTTCTCGAATCCGCCCATGTCGGAATCCGAGACCCTCTCGTACCTCATGCTGGGACGGCCGTTGAGCTCGGGGTCGAGTAGCGAACAGGCGGCCCTCGCCAACGCGATGATGATCGTCGGCATGCAGCAGGGCAACCAGCTCGCGGGCGGCCTCGGCAAGCAGTTCGCGCTGGACGACGCGTACATCGAGGCCGGCGAGACGAGCCGGGAGATGTCGTTCGTGGCGGGCAAGTATCTCTCGCCGAAACTCTACGTGAGCTACGCAACGGGACTCTTCGAGCAGACCAACACGTTCCGCGTTCGCTATTCGCTCTCCAGTCGCTGGACGGTACAGGCGGAGAACGGGCGCTACGCCAGCAGCGACCTCCTCTACTGGTTCGAGCGCGGCAAGTAGGCCGGGCGGGGGTTGGCAACGTCGCAGGGGCGTGCTACCATCGCCGGCATGAAATCGGAAACGGAAGCCAGGGCGGGCAAGCCGTCCGTTCTGCCGAGGTCGGGCGTCTCGACATTTCTCCGCCACCACTACCGCCACTTCAACGCGGCCGCGCTGATCGATGCGGCCGACGCGTACAAAGCCCACGTCGAGGGCGGCGGCAAGATGCTGGTGACGCTGGCCGGCGCGATGAGCACGGCGGAGCTGGGCCTATCGCTGGCCGAGATGATCCGCCGCGACAAGATCCACGCGATTTCGTGCACCGGCGCGAACCTGGAAGAGGACGTCTACAACCTCATCGCGCACGATTTCTACGAGCGCATCCCGCACTACCGCGACCTCACGCCGCAGGACGAGCGCGCGCTCCTCGCTCGTCATCTGAATCGCGTCACCGACACGTGCATCCCCGAGGAAGAAGCGATGCGCCGCCTCGAGAAGGCCATGCTCGACGAGTGGATGCGCGCCGACAAGAGCGGCGAACGGTTCTTCCCGCACGAGTTCGTCATGCGGGCCATCCGTTCGGGCGCGCTCGAGAAGCACTACCAGATCGACCCGAAGGACTCGTGGCTCATCGCCGCCGCGGAAAAGAACCTCCCCATGGTGGTTCCGGGCTGGGAGGATTCGACCCTCGGCAACATGTACGCCGCCGCCGTCATCCGCGGTGACGTCAGGAAGGCCACCACCATGCGCTCCGGCGTCGAATTCATGGTCGATCTCGCCGCGTGGTACCAGGCCACGGCGGCGAAGTCATCGATCGGCTTCTTCCAGATCGGCGGCGGCATCGCGGGGGACTTCCCGATCTGCGTCGTGCCGATGATCCACCAGGACCTGCAGCGCGAGACGCGCGTGTGGGGCTATTTCTGCCAGATCAGCGATTCGACCACGAGCTATGGCTCCTACTCGGGCGCCGTCCCCAACGAGAAGATCACCTGGGGCAAGCTCGAAGTCGACACACCGAAGTTCGTCATCGAGTCCGATGCCACCATCGTGGCGCCGCTCATGTTCGCGATCATCCTCGACTGGTAGCCAATGTGAAACGCCGTTGCCGGGTCACCTGGATGCCGCCGCTCCTCCTGGCGGGGGTGCTCGCGTCGTGCCAGGGTTCCGGTGATCTGCCGCTCGACCAGGTCGATCCCGACGCGGTCGCGTCGCATCCCACCTTCGACCAGGTCAACGCCATCCTGCACCGCTCGTGCG
>DASTOO010000032.1:0-7300 GCA_035762505.1 Candidatus Krumholzibacteriia bacterium | reverse complement strand
GGTTACGGAGTCGCCGGGCGCGTCCCCGGGCGCATGCGGGCGGGCGGGTGGCGGGACCATCAAAAAGGGGCGACGGTATGCCCTGAACCGAAGGCGACAGTATAGCAGACGATCACGTCGCCGTGAAGCGGCGACGCGCGGCATGCGGCCGGGGCCACGACCGCTAGTCCCGACTACGCGCCCGTGATCGTCGCGGGCCCTTCCGCTCCTTCGTTCCCCTTTTCCACACGGCGACCAGCCCGACGAGGAGAAACACGACGGCGGGGATGCCCAGCGCGTACCTGGGCGGGAGATCGAAGCCGAACACGACCGTGAGCATCGCGAGGAGCAGGCCGAGCGAGAGGCTGATGAACGCGATCGCCGTCCAGACGATCCGCGCGATGAATCGGAACAGGCGCTCCTCCACGTCGCTCGTGAAGACGTCGAAACGCGAGCGCGAGGTTCCGATGACGTCGGCGACCCAGTTCTTCGCCGCCTCCACGAAACTGCGAAGACCCGCCTGGCGCTCGCTTCCTTCGGTTGCCATGGCGCCATTCTACAATGGGCGACCCCGAATGACCAGCGGACGGTTGCGCACCCGTATACCCTCGGAACTAGCTCCGTTTTCATCCTCTGGAGCGATTAACCCCACTCGGTTTCCCGCATAAGCTCCCATCAGCACCACTCCGGGCAACACCACACTCGTGGTGACAGAGTTCTCCTCAACGTACACGGAGTCGTCGGGCGAATCGATTCATGCTCGCCGCAACCTGGTTGCTCCCGGCTTCTGCTTATGACGGCGCGACACTTCGCGCAGTCCCCCGACCTGTACGCCTCCATCCAGATGTCGAACCCGGAGACCGGGCGCATCACGGATCATTTCATCGCGACGGCGGAACGGCTTCGCGGCGACGTGCTGAAGGGCGACCACGAGGCCTTGCGGCGGACGTTCCGGGACGTGCACGGGTTCTTCGGGGAGTTCACCGAACGCGCGCTGGAGGAGTCGTCGTTCATGATCGACCGTCTGGTCGAAAGGCTGTGATACCACGTCACGCGCCCGCTCGATAGGTGTCGCTCAGACGATCCCGATCCGGGGTGATGTCGGCGCGAACGTCGAACATCACGTTCGCCTGGTGCACGCCGCGGCGGAAGAGCGGACGCAGGTCCTCGTCTTCCCCGAGCTGTCGCTCACGGGCTATGAGATCGAACTCGCCCGCGAGCTGGCCTTCGCGGAGGATGACCCGCGCCTCTCCCCACTCATCGACGCCGCGTCCTCCTGCGCCATGACCCTCATCGTCGGAGCTCCGATCACCGCGGGATCGAGCCTCCACATCGGCGCCTTCATCATCACTCCCGACCGCGCGATCGATCTCTACACGAAGCACCACCTCGGGGCGTTTTCGGCCGGCGCGAGTTGTGACGGCGTCGTGCCGCCCGCGGAAGCGACCGTCTTTCAGCCCGGGGACCGGAACCCCCTCGTCCGATTCGGCGACGGCACCGCCGCGGTGGCAGTGTGCGCCGACACGGGGCGGTCGTCGCATCCGCAGGCGGCAGCGGACCGGGGCGTGAGCACGTACCTCGCGAGCATGTTCGTCATCCCGTCCGAGTTCGAGGACGAGACCGCGAACCTCGGGCCTACGCCGCACAGTACTCCATGGCGGTCGCGTTCGCGAACTACGGCGGACCCTCCGGAGGACTCGCTTCCGCCGGGCGCAGCGCGATCTGGTCCGAGAGGGGCGAGCCGGTCGCGCGACTCGATGCAAACGGCGCCGGCATAGCGGTCGCCATCGAGAGTCGCAGTGGCTGGCGCGCCAGGACGATCATGGTCGATCCGCTTTCCTGACCTGCTCGGGCCAGCTCTTCGTCCCCGCCGGACGACCTGGCGGCAACTCTTGCCCAGCACCCGCCATCACCACCGGCGCTGCGACGCCGCGCTCCGTGGCACAGATCGTGCAGATAAAGCTCATCGCGGTTTCACAATGAAAACACTGGACTTACACCAGACCGCCACCGCCCGTCAGGCCGGCACCGGCGACCCGCCGGCCGCCGAGAACGTGCGGAGGATTCTCGCTGCGCTCACCCGGTTCATCGGCGCATACGCGATCTACGAGCGCAACAATCCCAACCTGGCAAACTTCACGCGCGCGATCGAGCAGTCGCTGCAGTCGTACTTCACGGGTGAGAAAGAGCTCCTGCTGACCGTCACCCAGCACCAGCTCTCCTGGCGCAATCATGTGGTCTATGACATCGGCGCGAGCAAGGAGAGCGTCGCCTTCCAGCTCTTCAAGGACGGCGTGGGCGAGCTGTCGATTCATGCGCCCGTCACAATGGCCGAGATCGAGCGGTTCGTGGAGGTACTTCACAGTGAGCTCTACAACCCCTCGGCCCAGATAGACATCGTCACCAGGCTGTGGCGTGCCGATTTTTCGAACATTTTCTACCGCATTCTCGATGAAGAGCCGGACGGTAAGAGCGGCGATGGCGCGGGCGGCGGGGCGGGCGCGAGGGAGCAGCCGCTCAGCGCAAACGACCACCGCGAGCTCGACGCGGCACAGGCGCCCGCTCGTGCGGGAGCCCGGCATTCCGATTCGTGGATTGAGACACTGGGTGCTCACTTCAACGCACTCGCGGCCCGAGAGGGGCGAACGGCGGACCCGCAGGCCCGGGAGCAGCGGCTCCAGGAGATTCTCGCCGAGCATTTCGCGGTCAGCGCGGCCGCGCGCACCGAGTGGTGCCGGGCGGCCCACGCGCGCAAGGAACACGACGAACTGATTTCGCTGCTGCAGATGATGTTCGATTTCACGCGCATGCACTGCCCCCCGCCCATGGTTCGCGACGTGACCGATGTGATCGAGAGGCTGACGCATTCCATGCGGGAAGAAGCAAATGTCGCGACCCTTACCGGCGCGCTCAAGCTTCGCAGGAGCATGGACACGGGATCACTGGACTGGGCATTCGGGTCGCTCCCCAACCGCGTCGAAGCCGAGCTGACGGACAGCGCGCTCCTGATGTCGTTGACTCAGGCCGCCGGCAAATCGAACGCCGACGCCGATGAGCTTCTCGAGTACATGCGTCTCGTCGGTGAAAAGGCCGTCGTCGGGCTGTGCCAAATGCTCGCGGAATCGTCCGACCCGTCCCTCCACCAGAGGGTCTGCGGAATGCTGATCGAGCTGGCTGGTTTCTACATCGTGCGCGTGGTCGAAGGATTCGACATCGAGAATCCCTACCTCGCCTTCGACGCAGTCCACCTCCTGCGCCAGTCGGCCGTGACCGAGTTCCCGCCCGTCATCAACAGGATTCTGTCGTCACGAAACCCGAAGATCCGCGAATGCGCGATCGAATTTCTGGTTCATGCCGGAACGGAGGAATCGACCCGACGGCTCGTCGACCTGTTGAAGGACGACAACGAGGGCGTGCGCATCCGGGCGTTGATCGCGATCGAAGACCTTCCGGACCCGCTCCTGGCCGGGGTCATCACGACGTTGTGCTTCGACGAACAGTCCATGCTCAAGAGCCTCGATGAGCTCGAGCACATGTTCAGGGCGCTGGGGAAACAGGCCGGGCCGGAGGTGCTGCCTCGCATCGGTCAGACCGTGGGGAAGAAGCGATGGTTGCCGGGCGGGAAGGGCGCTCTCAAGCGCAACAAGCTGCTCGCCGTCACCGCATTGCGGCACATTCCAGGAGAGGGAGCGCAGGCGATGCTGGAGAGGCTCTCGCACGACCGCGACAAGCTCGTGAGGAGCAAGGCCCTGCACATGCTCAAACAGCGCCGTGAGGCGACGGCGGCCGCGGTCGGGCAAATGGAGCCCGCGCAGAAAGCAGGGGAGCCACCGTCATGACCGACCATCGCCGCGGCACCCCCGACGCACCGGTCGTTCTCGGCGGCGGTCCCGCCGACGCGAAGGCCGGGGCCGATCATGTGGCCCGTTTCGGACCGGAACTCGTCCACGGCCTCTTCACCGCTGGCCGCACCCTGCGCATCCACACCATGGACAACCGCGCCACCCGCGCGTCATTGCGCCGGCTCATGGACACCATCGACGACTTCAGAGCCGCCGAGGGCCGCGTCACGGTCACGGTCGCGACCGACCTGCTCGTCGTCAACGATGTGAGGCTGATGGTCGAACCCCAGCACATGGGGCCCATTCTGTTTCTCGTCGATGAGATGAAGAAGCGTCGTGTCGAAGAGATCGACTTTGCTCCCGATGTCGACATCGAGGAGCTCGGCAGGTTCGTGCAGGCGTTCTTCTCCGACCCGGCCGAGGAGGATGCGTTCGGCGCGCTCTCGTCCCGGATGGCCGCGGCCGGCATAACCAGTATCCGGCTGACCGAGTGGATCGAACGGGCCAGGCACCTCCGGGACACCCGAACCGACAAGAAGCACATTCGGGAGGAAAGCAACAAGGCCATGTCGCGCGCGGTTCTCTTCATGGGCGAGGTCATGCGGGCGATCGAGCAGAAACACCCCGTGCAGATCCGCAAGGCGCACCGGCTCACCCAGCAAATGGCCGACATCATCAAGGTCGATGAGTCCGTGCTGGTCGGACTCACGAGCATCAAAGACTACGACGAGTACACCTTTGCCCACTCCGTCAACGTCAGCGTTCTGTCGATGGTCATTGCCGACCACCTCGGTCTGCCCCGGGAACAGGTCGCGGAGATCGGCGTCGCGGGCCTGCTGCACGATATCGGGAAGACGCACATCCCGTTGTCCATTCTCAACAAGCCCGGCCGTCTGAGTCCGGAGGAATGGGACATCATGGCGCGTCACCCGATGCTCGGTGTGATCGAATTGACGAGGGTCCGATCGCTGCGGTCGATCGCCGCCCCCCTCTTCGTGACTCTCGAGCACCACGTCCACTTCGCCGGCGGAGGGTACCCGCAGAAGCCGGGCGCGTGGGACCTGCACCCCCATACCCTCATCGTGAGCGTGGCGGACGTATTCGACGCCATGACCACGCACCGGACCTACCGCACGAACCCCGTGACACCCGAAAGGGCGCTCCGCTTCATCCATGCCATGAGCGGCAAGCTCTTCGACCCGCTCGTCGCCCGGACGTTCATCCACGCCATGGGCGTCTACCCGAATGGAACCGTGGTCGAGCTGGATACCGGGGAGACAGGTGTGGTGGTGCGCCAGAACCGCGAGGTTCAATACATGCACCGCCCCTTCGTCGCCCTGATGAACGGCGCCGAAGCGGCCGGCGAACCCGTGAACCTGGCGGCGCGCGCCAGGGCGCACGCTCACTTCGAACGGACGATCGTCCGGTCCGCGAGCGGTGCCGTGCCGGCCGCGCGGCGTGCCGGTTGCTTCATCACCGATTAGAGAGCGCGGTGTTGCATGGGCTGTCGCGCGCCGGCAACCCTATCCCGCGATGGCATCCCGAATCGTGACCCAGAGCGCGTTGACGAGCGGACCGATCGTTCGGATGGTGGCGATGGCCACGATGGAAATGAAGCCAGCCAGCAGCGCGTATTCGATCAAGTCCTGCCCGGTCTCATCCTGCAGCAAACCCTTGAAGCGACTCACGAGAGACCTTCTTTCAACGGTGCGGGTCCGTACTATTCGCCGCGACGCTGCATCGTCTTCAGCTCACGCTGCTTGCGAGCACTGCGTCTTGCGAAATAGGCGATACCGAAGACAACACCCAGAATCAGCAGAATCATGTTGAAAGACATAAAATGCCTCCCTGTTTGGGCCGCCTGTCGCGGAACGGCCGTGGAACTACTGCTACTGTTGCGACAGTGCGCGGAACAGCTCTAGCATTCCCGGTGCCAAGAGCACGACGAACATCTCCGGGAAGATGCAGAACACCAATGGAAACAACAGCTTAATGGGCGCCTTGCGCGCCTTCTCCTCGGCGCGCTGGCGCCTGCGCGTCCGCAGCGAGCTGGCATGGATGCGAAGGGCCTGGGCCACGCTGGTTCCGAATCGATCGCTCTGGATCATCACCGCAACGAGCGCGCGGACGTCGTCCACTCCGGTGCGCAACGCCAGGTTGCGAAGCGCCTGGGTGCGCGACACCCCCGCCCGCATTTCGTTGTTGACCACGATCAGATCTTCGCTCAACGCTTGGGAGCTGAACGTCATTTCCTTGCCGACCTTCATCAGTGCCGCGTTGAGTCCCTGCCCCGCCTCCACGCATATGACGAGCAGGTCGAGCGCGTCCGGCAGGCTCAGCGTGATCTCCATCTGGCGGCGGGACTGCCTGCCGCGGACGAACATCATCGGAGCCATGTAGCCGACCGCGGTGGCCGTTCCGACCAGGAGCAGCAGCTCGTGCGCTTCGAACCCTCTCCCCAACACCAGCAGCACCGAACCGAGAGCCAGCACCACGGTGGAGATGGCGCGCGCGCCGGCGAAGATCCTGCGACTCTCGAGGTGTCTGAATCCGGCCTGGGCGAGCTCCCATTTCAAGGTCTCGGAATAGACCTGCGTCGGCAGCAACCACCCCAGAAACGCGAGCGGCTGCAATCTGAGCGGCACGGTCGTGTCGAGGAGCCCGCTGTCGGTCTTGCCGATATCTCCGGTCAGAACCGCCTCGTCCGCGCTGACCATGCGCTGCAGCCGCTGGTTGATGCCTGCACTCCGGTAGCGGAGCTGGTACACCGCCGCGGCGAGGGCTAGGAAGGTGAGGGCCGTGAGCACGGGAATGAGGATGAGAGTCATGGCCATTCGTCCTTTAGACCTTGATGTCCACGATCCGTCGCATGATGAGGAATCCGGTCACCTGTAGCACCGCCGCGGTGGGTATGAGGTACTTTCCCACCGGGTCCTTCGCGAGCCCCCGCAGATATTCGGGCGCGAGGACCATGATGGCGACCGCCAGCGCCAGGGGCAGCAGCATGAGAATGCCGCCGGACAGACGCGCCTGCGCCGTCATCGTGCGCACGTCTCGGAGAATCCTGAAGCGATCGCGGATGACGGCCGCGGTTCCGTCCAGCACCTCTGCGAGATTGCCGCCCGTCTCCCGTTGCAGGATCAGCGCCGTCGCGAAGAGCCTTGCCTCCGTGCTGTCGACGCGCTCCGCCATCATCTTCACCGAGTGCCTCATGTCGACACCAAGACGGTTCTCCTCGAAGAGCACGCGAAATTCCCTGCCCACCGGATCCGGCGCCTCTTCCGCCACCACCTGGATGGCGGCGGTGAGCGCGAGGCCCGCGCGGAGTGCGCTGGTAAGCATGTCGAGCGAGTCCGGGAACTGCTCTTCGAACAGCAGGGTCCGCTTCTGCTTCTTCTGCCTGGCGTAGACCAGCGGTACCGCTCCCGCGCCCAGTCCGAGCCCGACCGCGACGAACGGCCGCGCGAGCACGACGTCCA
>DASTOO010000031.1:0-2194 GCA_035762505.1 Candidatus Krumholzibacteriia bacterium | reverse complement strand
CAGCGCGATGAACACGCCGAACAGCATCACCAGGCTCATCAGCGGGTTGGCCAGCGCCAGGATCGCCGCTCGCTTGTACAGTGTACCGAGCGACAGGAATTCGGGCTCAGGCGGCGGGGGCGGCTCCGCCTTCGCCCGGTTCTCGTCGAGCGACCAGCCGTCGTCGCCGCTCAACTGCGGGGGCGGCGGGATCGCGGCGGCCACCAGCAGCGGCATCAGGTACGACTGCAACGAGAGCCAGTAGATGATGCCGTACAGCCAGAGGATCGCGACGGCCTGGAGCAGCCCGCTGACCTGGGTGTAGAACGAGGTGTTGAAGATCAGCCCGCCCAGCACGCCGGCGCCGATCAGGTAGATCAGCAGCGCCTTCTTCCAGAGCAGCTTGATGCTGCGCCAGAAGAGCGAGAACTCCGGCGTCTCCTCGTTCGCGACGTGGTTGGCGACGGCGTACGCCCCGACCGAGGTGGGCCCTGGAATCGCGACGAGCATGAACGCGGACATGACCCACGGCCAGATGTTCTCGCCAGACTCCGGATCGACGGGCGGGATGAAGATGCCGCAGATGAGGACGGTCAACAGGTAGAGCGGCAGGCTGATGAAGAACCAGGTGAGATTCACCCGGATCATCAGCAGCGATTCGTCCCAGAAATGGATCAGGGCGCGCCAGAGGACCCGAAATCCTGTCAGCATGGGCGGGATTGTATCAGGAGTCGAATCGCATCTGAGCGTATACTGGCGCTCATGGCGAACGAGGCCCCTCAGCACCTGTCACCGTCTGCTCGTCGGTGTCCGGCGCTGCTCATTATGGTCGGCGCGCCGGGCTCAGGGAAGTCGTACCTCGCACGGACGCTGAGCGCGGAGCTCGGGGCCGAGCTGGTCCAGACGGACGCCGTCCGGAAGGAGATGTTCCCGGAGCCGCGCTACACGTCCGCCGAGCACGCCACGGTGTACGAGGCGTGCCGTCGTCGGATCGCGGAGCTGCTTGGGCGCGGCGCGTGCGTGATCTTCGACGGAACGAACCTGCGTGAGAAGCGTCGGCGGGCGCTGTATCAGCTCGCGGAGCGAGCCAAAGCGAAGGCGATCGTCGTGGTGGCGTACGCCTCGGATGAGGTGATCCGCGCGCGATTGCAGGGACGCGTGGAGGGCCGCGACCCTGACGATCAGTCGGACGCGGACCTGCCGATCTACCTGCGGATGCGCCGCGACGTGGAGCCGGTCCCGCGCCCGCACATCGTCGTCAACACCGAGACGGCACCGGGGCCGGTGATTCGCCTGCTCCAGCACCACCTCACGAAGTAGCGAGTTGTGAGTTGCGAGGGACGAGTAGAATCGACTCGCAACTCGCAACTCGCCGCTCGTAACTCATCGCAGGGAGGCGAACCATGGCCGAATTTCGGGTGAACCCCGCCAAGAAGAAGCTCGCAGCCGGTGGCGTCGTCACCCTGGTCATGGGCGACTACTCGCCGGAGATGTGCGAGTTCCTCGGCAGCCTCGGCTTCGACGCCGTCATGGGCGAGATGGAGCACTTCACCACGTCCTGGCAGGATCTCAACAACATGTCCCGAGCCTGTGACCTCTGGGGCATGATGTCCATGGTTCGGATCAACCATCTCGATCCCGCCTTGATCACCCGAGCGCTCGACTGTGGTGCGAACGGCATCATGGTGCCGCAGATCAAGACTGCCGACGAGGCTCGACTCGTCGCGCGGGCCTCCAAGTACGGGCCAGAGGGCAATCGGGGCTCGTTCGGCGGCAATCGGCGGGCGATGGGCGTTTCCGACTATCACCGCCTCGCGAACGAGAACGTGGTGGTCACGATCCTCCTGGAAGACGTCGTCGCGATCCAGAACCTGCCGGAGATCCTGGAAGTCGACGGCATCGACGTGTTCTGGGTGGTGCCGGGCGACCTCGCACAGAGCCTCGGCTACACCGGGCAGACCAACCATCCCGAAGTCCGCGCCGTGATGGACAAAGCGATCGCCGACATCGTCAAGGCCGGCCGTCGCGCCGGCACGCTGGTGAACGACGACACGATCGAGGACGCCATCGCCAAAGGCGTCAGCATGGTCAGCGTCTCCTGGACGAACTGGCTGGCGGCCGGCGCCCGGGGCTTCCTGTCGAAAGTTGAGAGAGCACGTTCGACATAGTCACCATGACCGTGGACTATAGTCACCATGACCGTGGACTTCAGTCC
>DASTOO010000030.1:0-2767 GCA_035762505.1 Candidatus Krumholzibacteriia bacterium | reverse complement strand
GTTCTGCTGCACGTAGTAGTGGCCGTCGGGGTTGACCATCGGCACGAACCAGATCTCGCGGTTGTCGATGTAGTCCGTGATCTCCGCGTCCACGCCGTAATACCCGAGCAGGTACTCCGCGAACAAGAGCGGAATCTCGACACTCATCAGCTCGCGCGCGTGGTGGTTGCCCATGTACAGCACCTCGGCTTCGTCCTCGTCGACGGCGACGTTGTCGGATATTTTGAGCGCGAAGATGTTCCGCCCCTCGATGCTGGTCCCGATCACGGACATCTGCGCGATGTCCGGATAGCCGGCCGCGAGCGCGCTGAGCATGGTGTCCAGCTCGGCGTAGGTGTGGTACTCGCCGAGGTTCCCGTCCAGCACCGCCGCCCCCGGCGGCGCGAGGCTCGCGTCCTCCTGGATCACCGAGACGGGATAGCGCCGGGACATCAGCCACTCGAGCTGCGTGTCGTCGGCGAGGACGTCGACCCCGTGCTTCGTGAAGGCGAGGATCTCGATCCCGCGCGCACGGATCTGCTCGATCTGGACCGGCCCCTTGAAGGGGACGGTCACGACGCTCTCCGCGCGCGCCGTGGCGGCGGAGAAGGCGGCGAAGAACGCGACGGGAACACACAGGGACGCGAAGCGTCCGGGCGCGGGGCACGGGTTCATGGCAGGTCCTTGCGGCTGAAGGTCACGGCGACGGCGAGTCGGCGTAAATTCTAGCGCTGTTTTGCCTGTGCGGGCAACTCTGTTTCCGGGGCCGGCCAAACATGACGTTACGCCGACGCCGGACTTGATTATACTAGTCTTTGCCACCGACGACACGAGCTCCCCGGAGGCAACCGCATGACCGTCAGAGGCATTGTCCGTCGAACATCGGCCTGCGTGGTCGCTGTATGGTGCGCGACCACGGGTTGCGACCGCGATCCGTCCGGCCTCGCGCCGGCCCCGCTCTCCACGGATCCGGTCGTATTCTCCGACCAGCTGGGGGATGGCGTCGTCTTTCAGCCCTTCTTGAACCTGCCGTCCAGCCGGGTGAGCGTGGTGACCGACGAGAAGTACCGTGGGTCCGCGTCGCTCAAGGTTGTCGTTCCGGCGGCAAGCGACCCGTCCGGCTGGCTGGTCGGCGGCACCTTCACGTCCCGCGATCATCGCGATCTCTCCGGCTACGAAGCGCTGACGTTCTATGCGCGCGCCAGCAGGGGCGGTGTCACGCTCAACACCGCGGGATTCGGCAACGACAACACCGGCACATCGAAGTTCGAGGCAAGCTGGGCGGGCGTGGCACTGACCACGACGTGGCAGCGATACGTCGTTCCCATCCCCCTGCCGGAGAAGCTCTCCGCCGAACGGGGTCTGTTCTTCTTCGCGGAAGGCAACGAGGACGACGCGGGTTACGAGTTCTGGCTCGACGAGATCGCGTTCGCGAACGTCGGAACCATCGCGGACCCGAGGCCGGCCATCGAGACGAAGTCGGTGGGTGTGTTCGCCGGGGCGACGGTGAACCCGGGCGAAGCGAGGACCACGTTCGCGGTCGGGGGTGCCGACCAGCTCATCACGCACACGCCAGGGTACTTCTCCTTCGCGTCGTCCGACGAGGAGGTCGCGGTGATCGCCAACGGAGTCATCCATGTGGTGGGCGCCGGTGATGCCGCCGTAACGGCCCGGCTCGGCGAGGTGGAGGCCAGCGGGACCATCACGGTGCGGGGGAGTGCCGTGCCCGTCACGCCCGCGCCGGTGCCGGACCTGCCGCCG
Organism: Candidatus Krumholzibacteriia bacterium; assembly: GCA_035762505.1. Lineage (GTDB taxonomy): Bacteria > Krumholzibacteriota > Krumholzibacteriia > WVZY01 > JAKEHA01 > JAKEHA01. The sequence continues at coordinate 1,027 of DASTOO010000030.1, read as the reverse complement.
GATGACGTCATATCGCTCTTCAGCAATGCCTACGCGAACGTCCCGGTCGACACGTGGTGGGCCGAGTGGTCGCACAACTTCTCGAACCTCATGGACTTCAAGGTGGCGGGCGATGACGTGAAGGCGTACACGGATCTCATCCTCGCCGGCATCGAATTTGCGACCCATACGATCGACGCCACCGCGATGACACATGTTCACATCGATGTCTGGGTGCCCGCGGGCGCTGAATCGTTCAGGGTGAAGCTCGTGGATTTCGGCGAAGACGGCGCTTACGGGGGCGCCCCCGACAGCGAGCGGGAATTGTCGTTCTCACCGGTTTCTGTTCCGCCCCTGCTCACGGAGACCTGGGTCGCTCTGGACCTGCCGCTGTCGAGCTTCATGGGGGCGGGCGGGCTGGCGCAGCGCGCTCACCTCGGCCGCATGGTCGTGTCGGGCGCGGGCAACAACGCGTTCATCGACAACGTCTACTTCCACCGGTGATGGCGGGTTTCCGGCGGTGCGGATGACCGGGCAGGGATTGGGAGTGGTGCGGGACTCCCGGGTTGGCTACACTTCATCGTGATGGCGCCGGTCGACAACCTCTTGAAGAAGCAGCTCGCGCAAATCAAGGCCCGGGCGCTCATGATTGCGGGACGCGCGTCCGCGGAAGACGTCGCGACGGGAGCCGTGTCGGCCGTCTCTCCAGCCAGACCGAACGATATCATCGAGTCCGTGCTCCGAACGGGTGCCGTCGCCCGCGGGAGGGACTTTGCCCGCGCCGCCGAAGAGCGGGCCGAACACCGCTCCCGCCGATTCCCGTGGTGGTTTCGCCGCCGGATGGTCCGCGAGGAGCGCCGGGGCTTCGAAGGCGAGTTCCAGCGCATCCTCTCCGCACTCGCGACCGGTGATCCGGTCCCGATCGAGCACGCCGTCCCCGGGGTGGCCGGCGCGGCGGAGGGCATTCCGTTCTATCTGATCCGAAGCGAGGGCTCCACGCTGGACCCGATCGCCGAGGACGAGGCGCGGCGCTTCGCCGAGTTCCGTA
>DASTOO010000029.1:0-8414 GCA_035762505.1 Candidatus Krumholzibacteriia bacterium | reverse complement strand
AGCTGAACTGCACCATGGTGATATCAACGGAGACGGATGCGCGGACATTCTGATCTCGAGCGGGCCGGACGATTACGACACGACCGACGTCGGAAAGGTGACGATCGTCTACGGCTCCACGGTACCTCCGGACACGGTGCTGCTCGGAACGGACCCGGGGTTGACAAGGATCTACGCCGAGACGCGACCGGATGCCTTTGGACGGGGCTTGTTGTCCTACGATATCAACAGGGACGGGGTGGACGATGTCATTGTGGGTGCATATCGGGCGGAAGCGGCCGGACGGACTGCGGCCGGGAAGGCCTACGGTCTCTTTGGGGCACGCGACGCGGCCGTGGCTGTGGAAAGGCCTCGATCGGCGGTGCGGCTTGGGCAGAACTACCCTAATCCGTTCAACCCGATCACGTTTGTTCCGGTGTCCCTCGCTCGGCCGGAGGAATTGACGCTTCTGATTCACGACGTGCGTGGCGGGCGGATTCGAACGCTACTTGACCAGCGACTCGAGGCCGGCGAGCACCGGGATCCCGTGGGATGGACGAGACGACCTCGGCCAGCCCGTAGCCAGCGGCGTGTATTTCTACCAGTTGTCGGGCGGGACTTTCGCCGAAACGCGTAAGCTGGTGCTGTTGAGATGAGTACTTCCAACGTGGGGCTCCGATGACGAGTATTCTTCGAATTCTTCTGTTACTGTCCTTTCTTATTGCACGTGGTGGTGCTGTGCACGCTCAGTGGGTCGCCAACGGCGTACCATTGTGCACGGCTCCAAGCGCACAGAGTAGTTCGGTGATCACATCGGACGGCGCCGGCGGTGCGATTGTGTGCTGGGCGGACGGGCGCGACGGTGGGGCAGACTTGTACGCCCAGCGGATCACGTCGGCGGGCCTGACTTTGTGGACAGCCGACGGCGTTGCCGTCTGCACGGCGCCGGGTTTTCGGTTCGACATGGAGACGGTCTCCGACGGCGTCGGAGGAGCGATCGGGGTATGGATTGACGAGCGCGCGGGCGCCGAGGCGGACGACATTTACGCGCAGCGGGTGAGTGCGAACGGTATCGTCCTTTGGGCCGCGGACGGGGTTCCGATCTGCGCGGTCCCGGGCGAACAGCACGGCCCCGTCATCATGGGGGACGGAGAAGGCGGCGCGATTATTGCGTGGGGTGACGGGCGTAATGGAACCTCCTCCACGGATATCTATGCGCAACGCGTCGATGCATCCGGTGGTCCCGTTTGGGATGCTGGTGGAATCGCTCTGTGCGCCTCACCGAGCTGGCAGACGGAGCCCGCCATCGCGTCCGACGGGATCGGCGGTGCCATCGTGGTCTGGGAGGATGGCCGGGCCGGTTACGAGGACGCGGACCTCTACGCGCAACGGATCAACGGTCTCGGCGAGGCGCTGTGGGTCCCGAACGGTGTGCCGGTATGTGAGCATCGCACATCGCAGAGCGCGACAAGCATGGTCCCCGATGGCAGCGGCGGAGCGATCATGGCATGGGTGGATTACTTCGGGATTCAATGGGAGCAAAGCAACCTTTACGTACAGCACATCGGCGCGGGCGGGGAGATTCTGTGGGACGAGAGGGGTGTGGGATTGAGCGTCACTGTTTTTCAGGACCCGAATGACGTGGTGCTGACGCCGGATGGTGCCGGCGGCGCAATCGCCGCCTGGCGCGGTTCGAGTGGGAGCAGCACGGGCACGGACATCTACGCGCAACGCATCGACCCGATGGGCAACACGCTGTGGACAACCAATGGCGTGTCGCTCTGCGACGAGCCGGGAGAACAGCACCATCCGGCAATCGCGTTCGACGGAGCCGGAGGGGCCATCGTTGCCTGGCGAGATGACGCTCCCGGACTAAACAACGCCGACATCCGCGCGGGGCGGATCGATCCCCTGGGGGTGGTTCTCTGGGGGAACCAGGGAGCCCCAGTGAGCACGGCCGTGAACGATCAGTTGTTTCCGGCCATCGTCTCGGACGGTGGTGGCGGGGTCGTCGTCACCTGGACGGATGGCAGGAACAAGGCGGTGTCGGGGTACGACGTCTATGCCCAGCGTATCGGGCCGGAGGGGATGGTTCCAACCGCCGTCGGCCGGCAGAGCCAGACACCCGGCCTTGTGGTCTCACCGAACGTCCCGAACCCGTTCACCACGAGCACTTCGGTGGATTTGCATCTCGACGACGAGTCCGTCGTCGAAATCCGCGTCTACGATGTCCGCGGGCGTCTGGTGAGACGGGCTCCGCACGGCACGCTGCACGCCGGATCCCACCGGTTGCAGTTCGACGGAAGGGACGACGCCGGTGAGTTCCTTCCGAGCGGCGTCTATTTCTTTCGAGTCACCGCAAACGGAAACTCAACGGCCCGGAAGATCGTTATTGCGCGATGAGGCGCTGCGCCGCTACTGCAGTGTCTCCCTGATCGCGTCGTCGAGCTGACCGAGTCGCTGCTCCAGCGTCCCGGTGATGCCCACCGAGATGCGAACCAGCCCCGGCGAGATGCCGGCGCGCTCCAGGTCCTCCGGCGTCATCTCGCTCGAGGTCGAACTGGCCGACACCGACATGAGCGTGTCGGTGAAGCCAAGGCTCACCGCGATGAAGCCGAACTGGCACTGGTTCTGCAGATACTCCATGAACCGGTTCGCCCGCTCCACCGTCTTGAGATCGATCGAGAACAGCCCGCCCCAGCCGTAGCCGTCGTTGCGCAGCCGCGCCAGCCGCTCGTGGTGCGGGTGCGTGGAGAGTCCCGGGTAGTGCACGCGCAGCCCGCGGCGCTCGCACAGCGCCGCCATGGCGAGCGCGCGGCGCGAGTGCTCCGCGACGCGTACCCCCAGGTGCGGAAGTCGCGTGCTCAACTCGAACGCGATGCGCGGGTCCATGGTGGGGCCGAGCAGCATGAGCGCCCCGCTGGTGACGTCCATCATGCTCGCGATGAACTCCCGATTGCCGCACACGACACCCGCGATGATGTCGGAGGAGCCGCTCACGAACTTCGTCATGCTGTGAATCACGACGTCGGCACCGTGCATCGCCGGCGTCACGATGAGGGGGGAGAAGGTGTTGTCCACCACCAGCGCCGCGCCGTGAGCATGTGCGACCTCTGCGAGGACGGCAAGATCCGCGATCTCGAGCGTCGGGTTGGCCATGCTCTCGACGTACAGAACGCGGGTCTGCGGCGTGAACGCCCGCTCCACCGCGTCGAGATCGTTGATGTCGACGAAGGTGGTCCGCTCGCCCGATCGCTCCGGGAGGAAGTTCTTGAGCAGCGCGTAGGTGCCGCCGTACAGCGTATCGCTCGCGACGACGTGCTCGCCCGCGCGGCACAGCTGGAAGATCGTCGCCGCGATGGCGCTCATTCCACTCGCCGTGCAGTAGGCGAACTCGGTCGCCTCCATGGCGGCGAGCTGGCGCGCGAGCGCGTACACGGTCGGGTTGTAGTGGCGTCCGTAGAGATAGCAACCCGCGTTGTCGGGGCCGAGGAGGCCGTGGAAGATGTCGGGCATGGTCGAAGCCTGGATCACCGTGAACGTGGTGCTGACTTCGACCGACATGTTGACGCCGCCGTGCTCGCCGAATTCGTGGCGGATTGCGGCGATGGATCGCATGGGATCGAAACGGGACACGGTCATCTCTCCTTGCGCGGCCACCAGGTTACCCAGCGCCGGCGCGGTATCAGAAGCCGCGCCATGAACAGCCCCGTCACCAGGGCGACGCCGGTCATGATCATCGTGAAAGCGGTCTGCAGGCCGGACACGGCGTCGCGCGCCAGCATGTCGGTGATGCTCTGGAAGCCCACGCTGCCCGGCACGAGCATCATGATGCCGGGGGTGGACGTCACCACGGAGGGGCGGTCGAGGTTGCGCGAGTGGAGGCCGCTCGCGATACCGACCAGCAGCGCCCCGATGAACGCGCCCGTCTCGATGCCGAGGACCTGCGCGCCGACGCGCGCGCCCACGAACGAGAGGGTGCACACGCCGAGGATCCAGCCCGTGTCGCGCGGCGCGGCCTGGAAGAGGACCACGAACGAGAGCGACGCCATCACCACCGCCAGCGCCGTCGTCCACGCGGGGAGCGCGATCGGCGCCGCCAGCGCGGTCGCGCCGAACACCGCCGCCCCCGCCTTGAGCCCCACCGCCACGCCGAAACCGATCGACATGAACAGGGTCGCGGCCGCCATGAGGCGCGCGGTCCCCGACGCGAGGTGCTGGGTGGCGAGTTCGCTGATCGCGATGGTCAGCGTGAGCCCCGGAAACAGCACGATCAGGCCGCCCGCCATGGCCACGTATACCGAGGTGGGCGGCATCACGCTGGCCGCCAGCGACGCGAGCACGCCGGCGACGAACGCCGCCACGGGCTCGAACAGGCGGAAGCGCGCGTCGCGGATCGCGAGCAGCGCGAGGAGGCCCGTAATGAAGCCGATGGCACCGCACACGACGATCTCGCGCCAGCCGCCGCCGAAGAAGCGCGCCGCGGCCGCCGACGCGAGTGCGGTGGCCAGCACGCGCGTCTTTCCCTTGAAGCGCGGCGGCTGGTTGCACACGGCGTCGATGGTATGCGACGCAGTTCGCGGGTCGACCTCGCCCGACGCGATCTGGCGTGTGAGCCGGTCGAGGCGCGAGAGCTTGTCGAGGTTGACGGTGCCGGGATCGACGCGGATCAACATGGTCTCGTCGTGGTCCGCGGTCTCGAGTGCGGCGAAGATGGCGGTCGGCGTCGCGAAGAACTCGCCGCGCACGCCGAGCCTCCCCGCGACCAGCGAAAGCGCGTCTTCGACCTGCTGGGCGGAGAAACCGTAGCGGTGCAGCGCCCGCGCGAGCTTCTCGATGAGCAGGGAGCTCTCGCGGTGCGGGCGCGCCGGGGGCGCCCCCGCAGACGGTCCCGGGACGGGGCCGTCGGGCCGGGCGACGTCCAGGACGGGCACGCGCCACAGGGATTCTCTTAGCTGCTTCCACATGGCTTGAACGCGGGCCTTGATTCTGCGCCCCGCGGCTGCTAACGTAAAGGCCCGCTTTCCAATACCCGTAACATCAACATTGTTGGGGGGTCGTCTAGGGGCAGGACAGCTGACTCTGGATCAGTGAACGGGGGTTCGAATCCTCCCCCCCCAACCACCCACGGGAACGCCCGGCGCGAACGACATCGCGACCGGGCGTTTCTACGCCGCGGCCGGGCGGCGCTTGCGGCCGCTTGCGATCAGGACCGAGATCATCACGAGCAGTCCCAGCGCGCTGATCACGAAGAGCAGCGGGCGCGCCTTGCGGACCAGGGAGGTGTTGCGCACCGCGCGTTCCAGGTGCTTGCGGAGCTCGCCCGCATCGTAGGTGACACCGTGCAGGTAGCTCGCGACCTTCAGTTCGGGGTCGATGATCGCGATCACATTCGCGTGCGCGAAGCCCCCCTCGTCCATCGGGAGATACTGGAAGTCGATTGCGGCGAGAAGCGTTGCGAGGTTCTCCGCCGTCGCGACGGCGAGCCGCCAGCCGGCGGGAAGCTCGAGCCGCTCGCGGTACGCGCGCAACTCGGCGGGTCCGTCCACCGGGTCGAAGGAGACGGTGAGGACCTCGTAGCCCACGCCCGGCTCGCCGATCTCTGCGAGCGCGTCGCGGAGACTCGACGTGATGTAGCTGCACGTGTGCGGGCAGCTCGTGAATATCGGGCTCACGATGATGGGTTTGCCCCGCAGGATCGCGAGGCGGAACGCCGTGCTGTCCTCGCCAATCAACTCGACATCCGGCACGGGACGGCCGCGCGTCTGCTTGATGTCCGGCGGAACAACCGTCTCCTGCGCGGCGGATGAGGTCGCGAGTAATGCGGCGGCGAGCGCGAGTATGCGGGCGCGCATCATCGTTCGCGACGATCAGCCGCGGCCGCCCGCCCGCTTCTTCTCGGTCGCCTCCGCCATGTCGGCGAGGGACGTGGTCTGCAGATACTGGCGGATCCGCTCGCGAATCGGCTTCCAGCGGTCGTGCAGCGGGCAGGGCGTTTCGTCCGAGCAGCGCGCGAGTCCCACGGCGCACGCATCGAGGTACGTCGTCCCGTCGATGGCCTGGTAGATGTCGAACAGCGCGATCTCGCGCGGATGACGCGCGAGCGCGAATCCGCCGCCGGGTCCCTTGTTCGACGTGAGCAGACCGGAGCGAACCAGCGTCTGGAAGATTTTCCCGAGGAACGGTCCGGGGATCTTCTCGTGGGCCGAAACGTCGCGCGCGAGCACGCGCTGGCCGGGTTCGAACGCGGCGAGGTAGGTCATCGCACGAATCGCATACTCGCATGCTGTGGAATGAATCATAAGGACTCCCGGGAGTTTTGGACCTGAATGTCGCGGACGCTAGCACGGCGCGGGATATGGTGTCAACCCAACGGGTTCTTGACACCGGCCTGGTCGGCGCGTATCCTGTCCGCTCGGTTGAAGGCCCCTTCGTCTAGCGGTTAGGACATATGGTTCTCAGCCATAAAACAGGGGTTCGATTCCCCTAGGGGCTACCACCTCATACGGGACCCGCATTCGGCGGGTCTCTTTTTTTCGGGCGCAGCAGCGGACTCGCAGGAAAGGACAGGATCGATGGCCACCCGCTCGAACACACGGCGCCGCGCGACCTCGCGCCGCGGCCGGAAAACGACGCCCCGGGGACCGCGCTCGCGCGAGCGCCACTGGCTCTACCAGGAATCCGTGCAGAGCCCGGAAGTGCAGTTCGATTTTTTCGACCGCGTGTACCGCGAGCGCAACGGCCGGCTGCCGCACGTCCTGAAGGAGGACTTCTGCGGAACGGCGCTCCTCGCGCGCCAGTGGGTGCTGCGCCGCGCGAACAATGTCGCGATCGGCGTCGACCTGGACGCCCCCACGCTGCGCTGGGGACGCGAACACAACCTCAACACCCTCGACGCGGCGACGCGCGAGCGCGTCGTGCTGCGCCGCGACAACGTGCTGCACGTGACGCGTCCGCGGGTGGATCTCGTGGTCGCGCTCAACTTCTCGTACTTCATCTTTCAAACGCGCGATACCCTGCGCGAGTATTTCATCGCGGCGCGGAAATCGCTGGGCCCGGACGGGCTCTTCATCGGCGACATCTTCGGCGGGTGGGAAGCGCAGAAGCCCATGAAGGAGCGCTCGCGCTACTCCGGCTTCACCTACGTGTGGGACCAGACGAAGTTCGACCCCATCTCGAACCACGCCGAGTTCAACATCCACTTCGAATTCCACGACGGCGGCGGCATCCGTCGCGCGTTCACGTATGACTGGCGTCTGTGGTCCATTCCCGAGATCACGGAGATCCTCGCCGAGGCCGGCTTCGACCGCGTGGCGATCTACTGGGAGGAGATCGATCGCAGCACGGGCTTCGGCAACAGCCGCTTCCGCCGCATGACCACGGCGCGCAACGCGGAGGGCTGGATCGCCTTCTTCGTGGCATCGGTTTCCCCCAAAAAACGGGCATGACACGCGGCGTCGGGTGACGCATCATGGAGGGGTCACGCCGCCCGCGGCCGGCCCCCCGCATCCAGCTTTCCGCTCGACCGGGCCCCGGGCCACCAGGGAGACAACTCCATGTATTTTCGCCAGATATTCGATCAGAAACTGGCCCAGTACTCGTACCTCATCGGGTGCCAGGCCACCGGCGAGGCCGTCGTCGTCGACCCCATGCGCGACATCGACACCTACTGCGACATCGCGGCGCAGGAGGGGCTCCGCATCGTCGCCGCCGCCGACACGCACATCCACGCCGACTATCTATCGGGGCTGCGCGAACTGGCGGAACGGCCGGGCGTCACCGCCTACGCGTCCGGCGAAGGCGACGACGACTGGCAGTTCGAGTGGCTCAAGGGCAGCGGCTATGCGCATCGCATCCTGATGCACGGTGATCAGTTCATGATCGGCAACATCCGCTTCGACGTGATCTGCACGCCCGGCCACACACCCGAGCATCTCTGCTTTCTCGTCACCGACACCGCGTCGGGTTCGCCGATTCCGGTCGGACTCCTCTCGGGCGACTTCGTGTTCGTGGGCGACCTCGGGCGGCCGGATCTGCTCGAGACGGCCGCGGGGCAGACCGGAACCATGGAGGCGAGCGCGCGCACCCTCTATCGCTCGCTGGACCGGTTCCGCGCGCTGAGTCCGTCGCTGCAGCTGTGGCCGGCGCACGGCGCCGGGAGCGCGTGCGGGAAGGCGCTGGGCGCCATGCCCGTGTCGACGGTGGGATACGAGCTCGCCGCCAACCGCGCGCTTCTCGCCGCCACCAGCGAGGCTGCGTTCGTCGCCTACATCCTGGAAGGGCAGCCCGAACCGCCCCTGTACTTCGCGCGCATGAAGCGCGACAACCGCGGCGGGCCCCGCGTGCTCGGCAAGCTGCCGACCCCCAAGCGGGTTGCGCCCAACAAGCTCTCGGACCTCTCCGGCGCCATCGGGGTGGCGGTGCTGGACACGCGC
>DASTOO010000028.1:0-5648 GCA_035762505.1 Candidatus Krumholzibacteriia bacterium | reverse complement strand
GGAGCGCGATATAGACCAGCGTGCCATCCCGCTCTTCGATGCGGAGGAACTCGAACAGCACCACCTTGTCGCCGCGGATGTCGCGGTGCATGCCGGTCATGAGCCCGCCGTCGGCGCGCGACCAGTGCTCCTCCGACTCGACCCCATTCGAAGAACCCGTCCATGTCCCCGTCAGCCACTGCAGCGACGCGAGGTCGGCGTCGGGACTGGTTTGCGCGGCGACGGGGGAGAAGGCCAAGGTGGTGGCGGCCAGGCAGAGCAGGCCGGCGGTCAATCGAACACGCATGGGAGCCTCCTTGAACAGCGCCAATGGTCGACCAAATGATAGCACGGGTCCTGGCCCGGCAACCCGCGCGGGCCTCCCGACGTACTCATCCTTCATGTCCGTCAAAGCCATTCCCGAAGTCGCCCGCGGCCGCCTCGCGCTCGACGGATGCGTGCGCGTGGAGACCATCCACGAGAGCCCCATTGTCCATGTCGTTCTCTGGCAGTGCCTTTGCGAAGGCGACGCGCTCCGCGCCGAGCGCTGCCACACGCACCACGTGCTCACCATGAACCTCGACGGTGCCTGCCAGGTCCACGAGGGCAGCCGGCGCACCATTCTCGATCCGGCGGCCGCGCTCTTCCACCGGCCGGACAGTCCCTACCGGACCTCCCATCCATATGGATGCAGTGACAGCGGGATCAGCGTCGCATACCGCGACGATGTGGCGCGCGATGTCCTGGCGGCGGTACGCCCCCGGTCCGACGGCCCGTCGGTGACAATCGCGATGCACCCGCTGCGCCTCGCCCTCCGGCAGATGATTCTGGCGCTGCGCCGGCGCGACGGGCGCGACGTGGATCCGGTGGCGATGGACGAAATCGCGCTCGAGCTGCTCGACGCGGCGATGGGCGCGAGACCGTCCACCTCGCGCGCGGCGCGCGCACGCACCCGCGACGACCACGGCGACATCGCCGATGCCGCGCGCGAGTATCTGCACGCGCACTTCCGCGAGCCCGTCCGGCTGGACGAGATCGCGCGCGAGGTCGGCGCGTCGCCGTTCCACCTCTCGCGCGTCTTCCGCCGCCACACGGGCGTGGCGTTGCGCGGTTACCTCCATCGCCTCCGTCTCGGCGCCGCGGTGCACGCGCTGACCGGGACCGACGCCTCCATCACTCAGATCGCCCTCGACACCGGGTTTTCGAGCCACGCCCACCTGACGGCGCTGTTCGCGCGCGAGATGGGCATGCCACCGAGCCGGGTCCGCGGCCTTCTGTACGCCCCCCGGGGCCACTAGCCAGCCAGCCCCGAAACGAGCAAGTTCCTGAAAGCCGCCCCCCACGACGCTTTCGTATGCTGCCGGAGTTAGTTCGGGAAACGCGCGTGCGTGTCCCGCGTTCCAGCGGCGTCTCTAAGGAGAGATGTTTGATGAAGCTCCTTTCAATCATCCAACTCATCGGGACCGTGGCACTCCTGGGAGGTTCGACGCCGGGGGCGGAAGCCCCGCGGAACGCGGGACGCAATCGCGCGCTCGCCACCATCAACGAAGCCGACATGGGCCGGCACGTGGCCACACTCGCCTCGGACGAATTCGGCGGCCGCGCGCCGTCCACGCCGGGCGAGAAGAAGACGCTCGATTACATCACCGCCCGCTTCGAGGAATTCGGCGTGCTCGCGCCGCCGGGAGGCTACTTGCAGGAGGTGCCGCTGCAGCGCAAGACCGTGAGCGGCCGGTCGGGGCTCGTCGTGAAGAGCAAGGGCGGCAAGACCGGGCTCACGCTCGGCGAGAACATGGTCGTCAGGACCGGCGGCAACGCCGACCGGGTCGTCATCAAGGACAGCGAGCTCGTGTTCGTCGGTTATGGAATCGTGGCCGATGAACTCGGGTGGAACGACTATGACGGAGTCGATGTGACGGGAAAAACCGTCGTAGTCCTGATGAACGACCCGGCCGGCGTCGCCGACAGTCTCTGGTTCAAGGGCCGCGCGCTCTCCCATTATGGAACCGCCCTGTCCAAGCGCGAGACGGCGGCGCGGCGGGGAGCCCGCGGCGTGATCCACGTGCACGACCAGGACGTGATCGGATACCCGTTCGACGCCATCGCGACCAACGCGAAGCGCCCGGGTTACGAGCTCCTGCAGGGTCCCGAGAGCGCGCCGACGCCGGAGTTCTGGGCCACGATCCCGAAACCCGTGGCCGCCGCGATCCTCTCCGGCGCCGGCGCGGACTTCGACGCACTCGCCGCGAGTGCCGCGACGCACGGATTCAACGCGGTCACGCTGCGCGCGACGGTGAGCGGCGAGGTGCGGGTGGAGATCGAACGCTCCAAGTCGTACAACGTGGTCGGCTACGTGAAGGGAAGCGAGCGGCCCGACGAGTACGTCGTGTACACCGCGCACTGGGATCATGTGGGGATCGGCGCGGCCGTGGACGGGGATTCGATCTACAACGGCGCCGTCGACAACGCCACGGGGACGGCCGCGCTGCTCGAACTGGCGCAGGCCTTCACGGCGCTCCCAGGCGCGCCCCGGCGATCGGTCGTCTTCGTGGCGACGGCGGCGGAAGAGCAGGGCCTGCTCGGCGCGTATCACTACACCGACCATCCCGTCTTTCCGCTCGAGTGGACGGTGGGCGTCATCAACATGGACGCGCTGTTCCCGTTCGCCGACTGGAACGGCATGACGGTGGTGGCTCTGGGCAGCTCGGAGCTGGAAGACTATCTGCGCGCCGCGGCGGCCGAGCTGGGCCGCGGCCTGCAGGCCGATCCCACCCCCGAGCACGGCGCGTTCTTCCGCTCGGACCACTATCCCTTCGCGAAGAAGGGCGTTCCGGCGATCTTCGCGATCGGCGGACCGCTCGACGAGCCCGCGCCGGACGAGGCCGTGATGCAGCGCTTCAGCGACTACGTGTCGAACAGCTACCATCGCCCCAGCGACGAGTACGGCGATGACTGGAATCTCACCGGCATCACCGGCGACGTGAAGGTCTACTTCCTCACCGGCTACGCGATCGCCGGCGACGACCGCGTGCCGAACTGGTACTTCACGAGCGAGTTTCGCGCACTCCGCGACCGGCAGCTGCAGCGGACGGGTGTGATGGGCGGGAACTGATCATTCGCCCGGGGCGGACACCGCCGCCGCCCCGAGCAGCGCCTCCGCGATGGGTGTCACGTCGACCGCGTGCCCGTTGGTGAGCACGCTGACCGTGATGCCCGCCGCCGGCGCGTGCCATGTGGAGGCGCTGTAGCCGGCGGTGTTTCCCTTGTGTCCGTAGATGTGCCCGTCGCCGTTCGGCTTGCGGATCAGGCCCAGGCCGTACTCCATCCCGTCCCCCCGGTCCACCCAGCCCGTCAGCTCCGCGAACAACGCCCCGCGAACCGCCTCGCCCGAGCAGAACGCGCGCGTCCAGCGCGCGAGGTCTTCGGCCGTGGCGACGAGCGCACCCGCCGACCACGCCGCCGTGATGAACGGCGTCATCGCGACAAACATCGAGATGTCCTCCGGCGTTCCGTCGTCGTTGATGTCGATGAACGCGTGCGCCATGGGGCCGCTCGTCGCTTCGTCGGGGCGGAAGTACGTGTGCGCGAGGCCGCGCGGGTCGAGCACGCGCGCGCGCAGCAGCGCGTGGAACGGCGCCGCCCCGACGCGCTCGCACACCAGCCCCAGCAGCAGGTAATTGGCGTTGGAGTAGTGCCAGCCCTCGCCCGGAGCGAAGTACGGCTCCTTCATGTACGCGAAGCTGTCCTCCGGCTTCCACACCTTCGTGAAGTCTGCGCGCAGCGCCGGGATGTAGTCGGGGTGTTCGCTGTAGTTGAAGAGCCCGCTCGTGTGCTGCAGGAGGTGACGGATGGTAATGCCGGCCGCGTGCGGGAAGTCCGGCATCCAGCGTGTCAGCGAATCCTCCAGCGCGAGCACGCCGTCGGCGACGAAGCCCAGCACGAGCGCGGAGGTGTACGTCTTGGTGATGCTCCCGATCTCGAAGAGCGTTTCCGTCGTCACCGGGGTGCCGCGGGAAGCCTCGCCGCTGACACCGTTCCAGACGCTCCCGTCGGAGAGAATCACCACCGCCGCGGCCCCGGTGATCTTGCGCTCGACCCGCAGTGTGTCGAGCACGGCCTGGAGTCGCGAAGGATCGACAACGGACTCGGCGGCCGACACGGGTGCCGCCGCGAGGAGCGCCAGAGTCAGCGCGAGCGGGGTTGCGGCCGGACGCATCACGTCGGGATGGTAGCACGATACCCGTCGCGTGTCCCGAGGGGCGGCGCGTGAAATCGTGCTTGTCAGGCCCGGTGCCCGAGGTCGTACACTGCCGCAACGCCACTCGGCCCGCCCCCGGGCGCGCCGCGCGTCCGGCTTCGCGAAGGGAGAAAGAGTGCTCAAGGGCGTCTTCCGTACCAAGAACATCGCGAACATCCTCGCCGCGGCCGACGGCCACGAGTCGCTGCGTCGCACGCTGGGGCCGCTGCAGCTCACCCTCCTCGGCGTCGGCGCCATCATCGGCGCGGGGATCTTCTCCACCGTGGGAACCGCCGCCGCGGGCGGGGCCGATCATCTAGGCGCCGGTCCCGCGCTGATCCTCTCGTTTGTGCTCACAGCCGTGACGTGCGGCTTCGCGGCGCTGTGCTACGCGGAGTTCGCGTCGATGGTCCCCATCTCCGGGTCCGCGTACACCTACGCGTACGCGACACTGGGCGAGCTGATCGCCTGGATCATCGGGTGGGACCTCATCATCGAGTACGCGGTGGGGAACGTGGCGGTGGCGATCTCGTGGTCCGGCTACTTCCAGGAACTCCTGCGCGTGGTCGGGCTCGGCATCCCCGACTGGCTCGGCATCGACTATCGCAGCGCCCTGCAGGCGGCGAAGGACGTCAGCGCTGCGACCTTCTCCGGCGGCGATCTCTCCGCCTTCGGCGACGCGACCCTGCGCGCGGCGAACGCCTTCGAGCACGCCCCGCGCATCCTCGGGCTCCCGATCGTCTTCAACCTGCCCGCGGTCGGCATCGTGGCGCTGATCACGTGGGTGCTCGTCATCGGGATCCGCGAGAGCGCGTGGTTCAACACGTCGATGGTGATCCTGAAGCTCGCCATCATCGGGTTCTTCGTGATCTTCGGGGCGTTCTACGTGGAGCCGGACAACTGGCGGCCCTTCGCCCCCAACGGGACCCTCGGCATCTTCTCCGCCGCCGCCATCATCTTCTTCGCGTACATTGGATTCGACGCGGTGTCCACGACCGCGGAGGAGACGCGCAATCCCAAACGCGACATGCCGATCGCGATCATCGCCAGCCTCGTCATCTGCACCGTCATTTATATAGCGGTCGCGATCGTGCTGACGGGGATGCTCCCGTGGACGCAGCTCGGGACGGCGGAGCCGCTGGCCACGGCGTTCTCGGGGCGGGGGATGGTGTGGCCGACCCTGGTCATCGCGCTGGGGGCGGTGTTCGCGACCACGTCGGTGCTGATCGTCTTCCAGCTCGGCCAGCCGCGCATCTTCTTCTCGATGGCGCGCGACGGCCTCCTGCCGCAGTGGGCCGCCAAGGTCCATCCGCGCTTCCGCACGCCCTACGTCACCACCATCCTCACCGGCCTGGTGGTCGCGACCCTCGCCGCCTTCGCGAACATCGACGAGGTCGTGGAGCTGACCAACATCGGCACGCTGTTCGCCTTC
>DASTOO010000027.1:0-3229 GCA_035762505.1 Candidatus Krumholzibacteriia bacterium | reverse complement strand
CGGTCCGGAGGATCCAGAGCGCGCGCTGTATCGCCCGGTTTCCCGAGGTGTATGGCCTTCTGGAGTCCAACGAAGTCAACCTCAGCACAATCTCTCAGGTGTCGCGGGTGCTCAAGCGCGACAACAAGGATGAGATCCTTGCCCGCATTCGGGGCAGGTCGTACCGGGAGGTGAAGGCGATCGTCTCCGGGTACCAGCCAGGCGCGATGCCGGCCGATGAGGTCCGGCCGATCGCAGTTCTCGTGCAGGCGCCCGTTGCAACCGGCACCAGCGCGTCGGCGCCGTTGGTGGGCGTCACGGCGCCACCGGTTGCATGTGAAAATGGTGATTGCATCCGACACGGATGTGCCACCGACATGCCGGCCATTCCGACCCCCATGTCCGGGGGAATGGGCGGGGCCGTTACAATCCAGTCCCGCCGGCTCTTCAAGTTCACCGCCACCGAGGACTTCGAGAAGAAGTTCAAGAAGATCAGGTCGCTCGCCTCTCACCGGCTGTCGCCGAGTCCGTCGTTCGAGCAGGTATTCGAGCTCGCGATGGATTGCTTTCTGGAGAGGCACGATCCGTCGGCACGAAGCGAGCGGCGCGAGCAGCAAAAGCAGAAGGCGACTGCGCAGAGCCCTGTTGCAGATGCTGGCCCGCGAGAACAGCGCCCCCACAAGGACTCATCATCCCACACGCGTTACGTTCCGGCGCGCGTTCGCGATCAGATGTTTCTACGAGACAGAGGACAGTGTGCTTACGTCGGTCCGAGCGGCCGGCGTTGCGGGTCTTCTTTTGTATTGCAGATCGATCACATACAGCCCGTCGCGCGCGGCGGCGCAAGCACGCCGGGCAATCTGAGACTCCTGTGCGCGTATCACAATAGACTCGAGGCAGAGAGGTTGATGGGGGCTTCCGCCGCCGGACGGCGGCGGGACACGGTAACCGGAGCGCCGCGCCTCCGGCAGTGATGCGCGCGGCCGGCGCATCAGGATAGCGCTACCGCTCCAGCGATTTGCGAACAATGAACTCGCACACTTCGTTGTAGGACATGCCCACCACGGCTGCCGCCTTCGGGACGAGGCTCGTCGCGGTCATGCCGGGGAGGGTGTTCGCTTCCAGGAGATAGGGCCGGCCCTTGGGATCGAGGCGATAATCAAAGCGCGTGTAGACCGACAGCTTGAGCGCGCTGAACGCTCGCTTCGCGGACGCGAGCACGTCGCGGGCGACATTCGCGTCGATCGGCGCCGGTACGAGGTACTCGGTGTTGCCGGACTGGTACTTGTGGAAGTAATCGTACACGCCGGACCTGGGACGGATCTCGAGCACAGGCAGATCCGGCCCGCCCTCCAGGATCGCCTGCGTGATCTCGCGGCCCTCGATGAAACGCTCGACCAGAATCGAGCGGTCCGATTCGAACGCGAGCTGCGCGGCCGCATCGAGATCGGCGAAGTTGTGCACGATGGTGAGCCCCACGCTCGACCCCTGCGCATTCGGCTTCACCACCGCGGGGAGGCCCACGCCCTCGCGCACCTGCTGTTCGAGCGTTCCCGCGTGCAGGGCGGAGCGCTCGAAGTGGATTCCCGGCGGAACCAGCACACCGGCGTCGGCGGCGAGGATCTTCGCGCGCTGCTTGTCCATGGCGAAGGCGCTCCCCGCCGCACCCGAGCCGGTGAAGGGAATGCCGAGGTACTCCAGCACGGCCTGCACGGCGCCGTCTTCGCCGGCTCCCCCGTGCAATCCGTTGAACACGACGTCGATCTTGAAGGCGGCAACGTTCGAGAGGAGCTTCACGAACTCCGCACGCGCGCGGTACAGATCGGGCTCGATGCGCGGCGGCTCGGCGCCGATCTTCGCTTCACCGAAGATCGCGTCGTCGTACTCGGTGGGCGCCACGTCGGGCCGGGCGGGATCGACCACCAGCACGCGGTGGCCGTTCTCGCGCAGCGCGGCCGCGATGCCGCGCGAGCTGGAGAGGGAAACGTCGCGCTCGGCGGAGTCGCCGCCGGCGAGCAGGAGGATGGTGAGAGGGCGATTCGCCATGCTAACCCCAGGTCACGGCCTGAACGGAAATGGTGCCCGACACGTTCTCGATTCCAAGTTCCGTCTCCACGGTCAACATGATGCGGCCCATTAGCGTGAGGTCGCCCTCACTGCCGTTGACCTCCCCCGAGAGTTTCTCGAAGATGATGGTCCCACCCGTCACGCGCGAGCGCACGCCGCCCGCGAGCTCCACGTAGCAGTCCTGCATCTCGCGCGGATCGCCGCCCTGCGCGTCGATGAGAATCGGCTTCCCGAAGAGGCGCTTCCACTCCTCCTCGTAACCCACGTGCAGGTCGCCGGGGAAATTCCCGCCCAGGACGGCGCCCTCGCTCTCGATGGAGAAATACTCCGGATACGATTCGTCTTCCACCAGAAATACGTCCATCGACTTCAGCGGGATGGTGATCTCCTCGCCGTCGTGGTTCAGCACCATCTTCCAGTCGCCCGGCTCCACCGTCTTGCCGCCGCCCCCGGCGCACGCCAGGAACGCCGACAAACCAAGCAGCAGCATCCGGGACAGCGCACTCGCGCGCATCGCAGTCATTCCCGACCTCCACTGACGGGAGAAGAAGAAGAGGCCCGCCGCCTCCGGACTGAACCGGGTGCGACGGGCCCAACACCATAACGAATGACGGATCGGTCTAGTGGTCGTGACCCGCGTGCGGATCCTCCGCGCCGGCCGCCTGCTTGACCAACGTCAGGTTCGGCACACCGAAGCCGCTCGCCGCTTCGCCGGAGAGCACAAGATTGCTGCCGTCGATGCTGCACGGCATCGTCATCATCGCACCCTCGGTGCCGTAAACGAAGTTGATCGTATTCGGTGTCTCGCCCATTGCCCAGGTGCCGTTCTGCACCATCGAGGGCTGCCCGCTCATGTACTCGACGCTCATCATCGCGGTGTTGTCCGCGTTCACGGTCAAGCTGACCTTCTGCATGGCGTCCGCGGCGCCGACTTCGGCGACATACACGCCCGCGACCGTCGGCTCCATCGCCGGTGTCGTCGCGACTTCCTCGGCGGGCATCGTCTCGGCGGTGGTCTCCGCCTGCTCCGCATCCTTCTTCGCACAGCCAAACAGACCGAACACCATCGCTCCGACGATCGCCGAACAAACGGCGAGACGCGGCATCGTAGCGAACTTGGTAGACATTCTCGTTTCTCCTCATCGCGCGTCCTCTGACGCGCTATCCGTTGCTTGCCGCCCGG
>DASTOO010000026.1:0-2943 GCA_035762505.1 Candidatus Krumholzibacteriia bacterium | reverse complement strand
CTGCGAAGAAGCTCCCCGTCCTGCTGAGCATCGCCTCGGAAACACCCGGTTCGCTCTCACACCTCGACCCGGTCGGCCTGCCCGCGTTTGATTTCTCGAACCCTTCCGACGCGGCGTACCGCGCGCGCCTGTTCGCCGCGGCGCACCCGGTGGACGCGGTGGTCGCCGTCGACGACCAGTCGACGCTCGCTGCAGCGGCGATCTCCGAGGCTCTCGACCTTCCCCGCAACGAACCGGATGCGGTTCGTGCCGCGCTCAACAAATACCTGGGACGCGAGCGCATGCGTGCCGCGGGCCTGCCCGTGCCGTCGTTCCGTCTCGTTCCGATCGCCGCGCCGGAGTCGGCGCTCCCCGGGCTTTCGTTTCCCGCCGTGGTGAAACCGCTCGCCATGGCCGCGAGCCGAGGCGTGGTCCGCGTGGAATCCCCCGCGGAATTCCTCGAGACGTGCCGGCGGCTGGGACCGATGACGGCGTCCGGCTCGCCCGCCTACGACGCGCTTGCGCGCGAGAATCTGCTCGTTGAATCGTACGCGCCGGGATGGGAGGTCGCGGTGGAGGGGCTCCTGTCCGACGGCGTGCTGCACGTGCTCGCCATCTTCGACAAGCCCGACCCGCTGGAGGGGCCGTTCTTTCCGGAGACCATGTACGTGACCCCGTCGCGCCACGCGGCGGAGACACAGCAGCGGATCATTCAGATGACCCAACGCGCGGTGGCGGCGATCGGGCTCCGGCATGGGCCGGTGCACGTGGAGCTGCGCGGCAACGAAGGCGGCATCGTCCCCATCGAGGTCCACGCGCGCTCCATCGGCGGGCTGTGCTCGCGGGTGCTTCGTTTCGTGGACGGGCGCACGCTCGAAGACGTGATCCTTCAGCACGCGCTGGGTCTCCTCGGCGCGCTGCCGCCCCTTCCGGACCGTGCCTCCGGCGTGTGGATGATGCAATCGCCGCGGCGCGGATACTTCGTGCACATGCGCGGCGTGTCCGCCGCATCCGACGTCTCCGGGGTGGAGGAGATCATCGTGAGTGCGCGGCCCGGCCAGCACCTGGAGCCCCTGCCGGAAGGGTTCCTCTACGTGGGGTTCATCTTCGCGCGCGCCGACACGCCGGACGCGGTCGAATCCGCCCTGCGCAGCGCGCACGCCCGCCTCGAACCCGTCGTCACCGATCGCGCGGAGACAGCCCCCGCCTGACGCGCGTGGCCGCGTCCGCGGCCGCCACCGCCTCCCGTTCGAAGCAATTGTCCCGGTAGTAGTGGCGTCCGCGCGCCGCGGCGAGCGCCGAAGCGAGCGCGTACGCGGGAATGAACAGCACGCCCCAGCGTTCGCACTGGCGCACGTGGGCGCGCTCGTGCACGCGCGTCCTCTCGAGTGCCCCCGCGTCGCGGCCCAGCACGACGTGTCCGAGGGTCATGGCCGAGGCGCCGCCGCGCAGCGGGACGAAGCGGCGCAGCAGCACCGCCGCGGCGCCGCCGTGCGCTTCGAGCACACCGGACACGCGGCGCACCCTCCCGCCGCTGAGCAACGCGCAACCCGCGAGTCCCAGTCCGAAGAGCGTCACCGGCAGGGCCCACAGGTAGGAGCCCGCGCGCAGCGCGCGAACCGCGTGCCTCATCGCCGGGCACCCGCGCCGTCGAGCGCGGCGAGATGTTCGCGGCCGAGGTGCGACATCTGACGCTCGATCCACCAGGACCGTCGCTGCACGTACGTGCTGGGGCGGTCCACGCGGAAGCGCTTCGGGTTCGGGAGCACCGCCGCCAGCAGGGCCGCCTCGTGGCGCGTGAGGCGCGACGGCTTCTTGTTGAAGTAGCGGCGCGACGCCGCGCCCACCCCGTACACACCGTCCCCGAACTCGGCCACGTTGAGGTAGACCTCGAGAATGCGCTGCTTCGGCCACATGAGCTCGATGATGGTGGTGAAGCCGGCCTCCAGTCCCTTGCGCACCCAGTTCCGGCCCGGCCACAGAAAGAGGTTCTTGGCCACCTGCTGCGAGATGGTGCTGGCGCCGCGCGTCCTTCCGCGCTTGCGGTTGTGCTCCATCGCCTTCTGGATCGATTCGAAGTCGAAGCCGTTGCGGGTAAGGATGTGCTGGTCCTCCGCGGCGATCACCGCAAGCTTCGCGCCGGGCGCAATGTCGCGCCAGTCGGCCCATTGCTAGGAGATGGGAACGCGGCGCGCCGGCGACACGATTCCCTCCACGCGGCGCGCCACCATGAACGCGCTGGTGGGCGGATCGACCCAGCGCAGCGCGACCACGGGGATCAGCGTCACCACGAGCCACGCGATCGCGACCCAACCGATCACGCGCAGCACGCGCGGCGGAAGAGCGAGTCGCAGTCGTCTCACGATGTCACGCGCCCGAATGCGGCTGCGCGCTCGGACGGGAGCGCCAGGATATCGAAGCTCGGCCGGCGATTGAGATCGTCCGCGCCGACCGCCTCGCCGATCGGATCGGCGCCGCCGCGAAACCGGTGCAGCGCATAGTCCGCCCCGGCGAGCGCGTCGTGGAGTTCGCGGCGTTCAACCCCGTCGAGCTTCTTGTGCACCTCGCACACGACCACCGGACGTAACTCCATGAGGAGCCCCCGCATCGCGCGCAGCACGTCCTTGTCGTATCCTTCCGCGTCCGTCTTGACAAACGAGAGGCGCGGAAGGCGCTCCGCAAAGTGCGCGCGCAGGTAGCGCTCGAGGTCGCGTCCCTCGACGTTCAGCGGATAGCGGTGGCCGTGGCGCTGGTTGTGCAGGCGGGAGAGATTGCCACCGTTGCCGAACGAGGCATCCCAGTAGTGGAACACGTAAGCGCCGTCGCTCTCGGTGGCGGCGAAGTTGAGCGGCGCGATGCGGGTGCGGCCCCGGTTGAGTCGGGCGTTCTCCTCCAGGATCCGGAAGACGTGCGGGTTGGGCTCGCACGCGATGACGAGGCCGGTCTCACCGCACGCGAGCGCCA